>NZ_PSVI01000002.1:0-131821 GCF_002931415.1 Rathayibacter sp. AY1E8 | reverse complement strand
TTCCACCCCGTCGAGGCCGAGGCCGCCGGCATCCGCTCGACGCCCACGGTCGTCGTGCGAGACACGGCCGGAGAGGTGGTCTTCCGGGCGGAGGGCGCCCCCTCCCTCCCGCAGGCTCTCGCCGCTCTGGCACTCGCCCTGCCCGCGTAGGGTGGCCGCGGGAGGACCCATGCACCGTCGCGCCGCGCTCGCGAGCACCGTCGTTCTGCTCGGCGCCCTCGCGCTCTCGGGATGCGCCTCCGAGGAGCCGGTGACCACGGCCGCGGTCGGGCTCGGACGGGGCGGCGAGCGCGGCGAGGTCCTCGGCGTCGTCGTCGTGTGCTCGGGATCCGTCGACGGCCTCGACCTCGCCGCCTCCGACTCCGCCCCCCTGACCATCGGCGACGGGCTGCGGAGGGTCACCCGCTGGGTCTCCCCGTCACCGGTCACGCAGCTGGGCGCGACCGACCTCTCCGGATCCACGGTCTGGCCGGCCGACACGGTGATCGAGCGGTTCCCGCTCGGCGTCGACCTCGCGCTGGGCGCCTACGCGACCGACCGCTCCGTGCTCGCCCGCCCGGTCGTCTTCACGGCCGAGCAGTTCGACACGCTCTCCGTCGGCGAGATCATCGTCGGCGACATCCGCGACGGCACGTCCGAGACCCTCTCGGTCCAGCAGTTCCTCGGCCTCGCCTGCGTGGACCGCTGAGCGGGCGGCTCGGCCGTCCGAGCGGCGACCTCGATCGCACGACGGCACGGTCGGCGACAGGAGAGGCCGCCGAAGACCTCGACACGGTGACCCCGCGACGGCGGAGGACCCGGAGTGCCGTGGGCCGGTGGACCAGAAGGGCCGGCGAAGGGGAAGCACCCGCGAGAGGGGAGGAAGTGTGGAGCCTAGGAGATTCGAACTCCTGACATCCTGCTTGCAAAGCAGGCGCTCTACCAACTGAGCTAAGGCCCCGCGCCGGAGACGGGGCGATCCGTCTCCGAGAGTCGAACGGCCCGCCACCGCGAGGTGACGGGCCGTTCGGACCGGGTGGGGGTACCAGGACTTGAACCTGGGACCTCTTCATTATCAGTGAAGCGCTCTAACCGCCTGAGCTATACCCCCGGAATGGCCAGAGGAGACTCTACCCGACATCGAGCAGGAATCCCAATCGGCCGGACCGTGCGCCCTACTGGTTGGTGAAGCCCACCAGGAGGCCGCCGGTGATCTTGACGCTGAGGTTGTACAGCAGCGCCACGATCGCGCCGAGCGCGGTGGTGACGATGGTGTTCAGCACCGCGACGACGATCGCGAAGCCCATGACCTGCGGCAGCGAGATGATCGTGTTGAGGTCGAACGCCTCCGCGCCGGCGATGTCCTGCACGAGGCCGTTGACCTCGTCGAAAACGCCCGTCTGGGCCAGGACCGTGTAGACCAGGTAGACGACGACGATCGTGATGATCGCGAGCGTCAGGCCCAGCAGGAACGAGAGCTTCACGGCCGACCAGAAGTCGACGTAGACGAGCTTCAGGCGGACCTGCTTCGCCGCCGGGCTCTTCGCGGACTTCCTGGCGAGCTTCTCGGCGACGGTGCTACTCATCTACGGACCCATCCTCCTCCGACACCGGAGCGGACTCGGCCGGCGCCGCGGCGTCGGGATCCTCGTCCTGGGCGTCGAGATTGCGTTCGGTGTTCTTGGCGAGTGCGATGATGCGGTCGTCCTCAGCGAATCGTGCGAAGACGACTCCCATGGTGTCGCGACCCTTGGCCGGTACCTCGGCCACCGCAGAGCGTACCACCTTGCCGCTGGCGAGCACGACGAGCACCTCGTCGTCCTCTCCGGTGATGATGGCGCCCACGAGGTCGCCGCGCTTCTCCTCCAGCTTGGCCACCTTGATGCCCAGCCCGCCGCGTCCCTGGAGGCGGTACTGGTCGACCGCGGTGCGCTTGGCGTAGCCGCCCTCGGTGACCACGAACACGAAGCCCTCGTCACTGACGACGTTGGCGTCGAGGAGGCGGTCCTCTCCGCGGAACGACATGCCGCGGACTCCGGAGGTGGAGCGGCCCATCGGACGCAGCGCCTCGTCGGACGCGGTGAAGCGGATCGACATGCCCTTGCGGGAGACCAGCAGCACGTCGCTGTCCTCCTCGACCAGGAGCGCCGAGACGAGCTCGTCGCCGTCGCGCAGCTTGATCGCGATGATGCCGCCGGAGCGGTTCGTGTCGTACTCCGAGAGGGCCGTCTTCTTGACGAGGCCGTCGCGCGTGGCGAGCACGAGGTAGCGGGCCGCCTCGTAGTCGCGGATGTCGAGGATCTGCGCGATCTGCTCCCCCGGCTCGAGCGCGAGCAGGTTCGCGATGTGCTGGCCCTTGGCGTCGCGGCCGGCCTCCTGCAGCTCGTAGGTCTTGGCGCGGTACACGCGACCGGTGTTCGTGAAGAACAGCAGCCAGTGGTGCGTGGTGGTGACGAAGAAGTGCTCGACGATGTCGTCGGCCTTCAGCTGCGCGCCGCGCACGCCGCGGCCGCCGCGGTGCTGCGCCCGGTAGGAGTCGCTCCGGGTGCGCTTGAGGTAGCCGCCGCGGGTGACGGTGACGACCATCTCCTCCTCGGGGATCAGGTCCTCGACGCTCATGTCGCCGTCGAACCCGAAGAGGATCTCGGTGCGGCGGTCGTCGCCGAAGCGGTCGACGATCTCGTCGAGCTCGTCCGAGATGATCGTGCGCTGGCGCTCGGGGCTCGCGAGGATCGACTTGTAGTCCTCGATCTCGGCCTGGATCCGGTCGTGCTCGTCGATGATCTTCTGGCGCTCGAGGGCCGCGAGGCGGCGCAGCTGCATGTCGAGGATGGCGCGGGACTGCACCTCGTCGATGTCGAGCAGCTCCATCAGGCCGTCGCGCGCCTCCTCCACGGTGGGGGAGCGGCGGATGAGGGCGATGACCTCGTCGAGCGCGTCGAGCGCCTTGAGGTAGCCGCGCAGGATGTGGATCCGCGCCTCCGCCTCGTCGAGGAGGTACTGGGTGCGGCGCACGATGACCTCGACCTGGTGGTCGACCCAGGCGCGGATGAAGCCGTCGAGCGAGAGCGTGCGCGGGATGCCGTCGACGATCGCGAGCATGTTCGCGCCGAAGTTCTCCTGAAGCGGCGTGTGCTTGTAGAGGTTGTTCAGCACCACCTTCGCCACGGCGTCGCGCTTGAGGACGACGACGAGGCGCTGGCCGGTGCGACCGGAGGTCTCGTCGCGGATGTCGGCGATGCCCGAGACGCGCCCGTCCTTGACCAGCTCGGCGATCTTGATCGCCAGGTTGTCCGGGTTCACCTGGTACGGCAGCTCGGTGACGACGAGGCAGGTGCGGCCCTGGATCTCCTCGATGGAGACGACGGCGCGCATCGTGATCGAGCCGCGGCCGGTGCGGTACGCGTCCTGGATGCCGCGGACGCCGAGGATCTGCGCACCGGTGGGGAAGTCGGGTCCCTTGATCCGCTGCAGCAGCGCCTCGAGGAGCTCCTCGCGCGTCGCGTCCGGGTTCTCGAGCGCCCACTTCGCGCCAGCGGCGACCTCGCGCAGGTTGTGCGGCGGGATGTTGGTCGCCATGCCGACCGCGATGCCGACGGAGCCGTTGACGAGCAGGTTCGGGAACCGGGCCGGCAGGATCGCCGGCTCGCGCGTCCGACCGTCGTAGTTGTCCTGGAAGTCGACGGTGTTCTTGTCGATGTCGCGGACCATCTCGAGCGCGAGCGGCGCCATCTTGGTCTCGGTGTACCGGGGGGCGGCCGCGCCGTCGTTGCCGGGGGAGCCGAAGTTGCCCTGCCCGAGCGCGAGCGGGTAGCGGAGGCTCCACGGCTGCACCAGACGGACCAGCGCGTCGTAGATCGCGGAGTCGCCGTGCGGGTGGAACTGGCCCATCACGTCGCCGACGACGCGCGAGCACTTCGAGAACGCCTTGTCGGGACGGTAGCCGCCGTCGTACATGGCGTAGATCACGCGGCGGTGCACGGGCTTCAGGCCGTCGCGCACCTCCGGCAGGGCTCGCCCGACGATGACGCTCATCGCATAGTCGAGGTAGGAGCGCTGCATCTCGAGCTGCAGGTCGACCGGCTCGATCTTGTCGTGACCGTGGATCACCACACCGGTCTCGGTGACGATGTCGTCGCTCTCGTCCGGGCCGGTGGGGGTGGTGGGTTCTTCTGCCATGATCTCTGGTCTCTCAGGTGGGTCCGTGCCCCGGAGAAGCGGGGGCGGCGGTCGCGCTGGGTGTCAGGTGTGTCGTCGGTGTGCGGGCCGGTGAGGGCCTCTGTCGTGTTCTGGTCGAGGATGCGGCCCATCGAGGGCCGCCGTCACGTGTTCGAGGTGGTCGCGAGGACGGTCCACTGGACCGCCCGGCCGCCGTCTTTCGAAGGACGTGCGCTTCCTCGACCACTAGATGTCGAGGAAGCGCACGTCCTTCGCATTCTTCTGGATGAAGGAACGGCGGGACTCGACGTCCTCGCCCATGAGAGTGGAGAAGATCTCGTCGGCCGCGGCCGCGTCGTCGAGCGTGACCTGGAGGAGGGTCCGCGTGGCGGGGTCCATCGTGGTCTCCCACAGCTCCTTGTAGTCCATCTCGCCGAGGCCCTTGTAGCGCTGGATGCCGTTCTCCTTGGGCATGCGCTTGTTGGTCGCCGAGCCGTGCGCGATCAGGGCGTCGCGCTCGCGGTCGCTGTAGACGTACTCGTGCGGGGAGTTCGACCACTTGAGGCGGTACAGCGGCGGCTGCGCGAGGTACACGTAGCCGAGGTCGATCAGCGGGCGCATGTAGCGGAAGAGGAGCGTCAGCAGCAGCGTCGTGATGTGCTGGCCGTCGACGTCGGCGTCGGCCATCAGGATGATCTTGTGGTATCGCGCCTTGTCGGGGTTGAAGTCCTCGCCGATGCCGGCGCCGAACGCCGTGATCATCGCCTGGACCTCGTTGTTGCCGAGAGCGCGGTCGAGCCGCGCCTTCTCGACGTTGAGGATCTTGCCGCGGAGGGGGAGGATCGCCTGCGTCTCGGGGTTGCGGCCCTGCACCGCGGATCCTCCCGCCGAGTCGCCCTCGACGATGAAGATCTCGGAGATCGACGGGTCCTTGGACTGGCAGTCCTTGAGCTTGCCCGGCATGCCGCCGCCCTCGAGCAGGCCCTTGCGGCGGGCGGTCTCGCGCGCCTTCCGCGCCGCCATGCGGGCCGAGGCCGCCTGGATCGCCTTGCGGATGATGTCCTTGGCCTGGCTCGGGTTGCGGTCGAACCAGTCGGCCAGCTGCTCGCCGGCCACGCGCTGCACGAACGCCTTCGCCTCGGTGTTGCCGAGCTTCGTCTTGGTCTGGCCCTCGAACTGCGGCTCGCCGAGCTTGATCGACACGACGGCGGTGAGGCCCTCGCGGATGTCGTCGCCCGAGAGGTTCTCGTCCTTCTCCTTGAGCAGGTTGTTCGCGCGCGCGTAGCGGTTGACCAGCGTGGTCAGCGCGGCGCGGAAGCCCTCCTCGTGGGTGCCGCCCTCGTGGGTGTTGATGGTGTTCGCGTAGGTGTGGACGCTCTCGGTGTAGGCCGTGGTCCACTGCATCGCGACCTCGAGCGAGATGCGGCGCTCGGTGTCCTCGGACTCGAAGTCGATGATCTCGGAGTGCACGAGGTCCGACTTCTTCAGCGAGTTGATGTACTCGACGTAGTCGACGAGGCCCTTCTCGTAGTGGAAGACGTCGGTCCGGTCGCCCTCGGTCTCGTTCTCGCCCTCCCCCTCGAACTCGACCTCGTTCTGGTCGGTCAGCGCGATGCGCAGGCCCTTGTTGAGGAACGCCATCTGCTGGAAGCGCGCGCGCAGGGTCTCGTAGTCGAACTCGACCGTCTCGAAGATGCCGGCGTTGGGCCAGAAGGTGATCGTCGTGCCGGTCTCGTCGCTGGCCTCGCCCTTCTCGAGCGGGGCGTCCGGCACTCCGTCGGTGAAGCTCATCCGGTACACGGCGCCCTGGCGCTTGACCTCGACGTCGAGTCGCGTCGACAGCGCGTTGACCACGGAGGAGCCGACGCCGTGCAGGCCGCCGGAGACCGCGTAGCCGCCGCCGCCGAACTTGCCGCCGGCGTGCAGCACGGTGAGGACCAGCTCGACCGTGGAGATGCCCTCGGTCGGGTGCATGTCGACCGGGATGCCGCGGCCGTTGTCGGAGACGGTGACGCCTCCGTCGGCGCGCATCAGGATCTCGATGTTGTCGCAGTAGCCCGCGAGCGCCTCGTCGACGGCGTTGTCGACGATCTCGTAGACCAGGTGGTGCAGACCGCGCGGACCCGTGGATCCGATGTACATGCCGGGGCGCTTGCGGACCGCCTCGAGGCCCTCGAGGACCTGGATCTGGTTCGCGCCGTAGTCACCGGACGACTTGGTCGACATGCTCTCGTGCGGAGCGGAGGGGGCTGCTGAGCCGTTCGCGTCCAGGTCGTTCGCTGCGGGTGACGTGGAGTCGTTCGGCTCGTGAGTCATAGCTGTGGAGTTCTCCTCTGACGGTCCGTCGCGACGCGCACGGTGATCTGGAGATCGCCCGCGCGGCGGCGTCACTGCGGTTCGGCGGCCCTCCATTCTACCGCGTGCCGGGTCGATCCGAAGCGCTGGACGGCGATCTGAGGCGCGAAAGATCGGCGGTCGACCGAAAATGCGTCCTCAGCCGTAGGTGTCGCGCGGACCACGCCCTGGAATCGACCTGGGACCCTTTTTCCAGTTCGGGACGTCCGGGCCCTGGAAACGGATCGACGCGATGCCCGCGTCGGGGAAGTTCACCGCGATGTGGTTCATGATCTCGATCCGCATCAGCCGGAGCTGGGTCGACCACGCCGTGGACTCGCACGCGACCGTCAGCACGCCGTCGACGACGCCCACCGGAGTCGAGCGCTTCGCGGTCTCCTCGCCGGCGATCGCCGTCCACGACGACATCAGGTCGCCCTGCGCCAGCGGTGCCGTCCAGCCGAGCTTCACGGTGAGGGAGTCGAGGACGTCGCCGAGGTCGTGCGGGTCGCGGCCCTTGCCGAACGGGATCGCGTCGCCCTTGGGCTCGGCGCGCTCGACGGTCTTCCGGATGCGGCGCGGGCCGTCGGCGCCGAACACCTCCTTGAGGTGGCGGTAGACGCGGGCGGCCTCGGAGTCGGGTGCGGGGGCTCCGCGGCGGAGGGAGTCAGCCATCGGACGGCTCCGACGGGGCGGGCGGCTCCGGGGACGCGGGATCTGTGGACGCCGGCGCTGGGGACGCGGGCTCCGCGGAGGACGCCGCGGCGGAGGAGACGGCGCCAGGAGAAGGGGAAACGGACGAGACCGGATCGGGAGAAGAGGGGCGGGAGGACTCGGGACCGGGAGGAGGGGAGTCGGAGGACACAGGATCGGACGAGGCGGAGTCGGGTGCGATCGGCTCCGGCACGGCGATCGGCGCGGCGGTGGCGCCCGTGCCGACGATCCGGCCGGCCTCGATCCGCACGGTGTGCGCGGCCAGCGCCTCCGGGACGTCGTCGAAGACGGCCGCGGTGATCAGGACCTGCTCGTAGTCGGCGACCACCGAGGCGAGGCGCTCGCGCCGGCGAGCGTCCAGCTCGGCGAAGACGTCGTCGAGCATCAGCACCGCATCGCCCATGGGGGAGTCGCGCCGGAGCGGCTCCGCGGTGCCCAGCTTCAGCGCCAGGGCTAACGACCAGCTCTCGCCGTGGCTGGCGTAGCCCTTGGCCGGCAGCGCGTTCAGCTCGAACTGCACGTCGTCGCGGTGCGGGCCGACGAGGGAGACGCCCCGGTCGAGCTCGCGGCGTCGCACCCCGGCCAGCGCGGACGCGAACGCCTCCGCCAGTCCCTCGCCCGCCGCCGGTGACGCGGCGCCCGGCTGCTCCACGGGCTCGCCGTCGTCGTCGACCGCGCCCTCGATGCTCAGGCGGGAGCGGAGCACCGGACGCTGGTCGGCACCGGCGACCGCCTCGTACGCGGCGCGCACCGGTCCGCTCAGCTCCTCCACCAGGGTGAGGCGCGACTGCATGATCTCGGTCCCGAGCGCGATCAGGCGCTCGTCCCAGATGTCGAGGGTCCCGAGCTTCGAGGGGTCGCGGACGCCGCTCGCCCGTGCGGACTTGAGCAGCGAGTTGCGCTGGCGCAGCACCCGCTCGTAGTCGGCCTGGACGGCGCTCATCCGCGGGGAGCGGAGGATCACCAGCTGGTCGAGGAAGCGGCGGCGGGCCGACGGGTCGCCGCGGATGAGGAGGAGGTCCTCCGGCGCGAAGAGGACGCTGGAGAAGAAGCGGGGGAGCTCGCGCGGCTTGATCCCGCCGCGGTTGATCTGCGCGCGGTTGGGGGAGGAGCGGTTGATCTGCACCTCGGCCAGCAGGTCGCGCTCGCCGTTGCGGAGGCGGGCGCGCACCACGGCACTGTCCCGGCCGGCGCGGATGAGCGCCTGGTCGCTCGACACGCGGTGCGAGCCCAGGGTGGAGAGGTAGCCGAGCGATTCGACGAGGTTCGTCTTGCCCTGGCCGTTGCGGCCGACGAAGAGGTTCGGTCCGGGCACGAGCTCGACGTCGACCGACTCGTAGTTCCGGAAGTCGCTGAGCGCCAGCTGCGTCACCTGCACGTCGCGCTCCTCTCCTCCACCCGTCGTCGCGGGCCTTCCCTGCACCTCTGCGGGCTCCTCGCCCGTCCCGATCGGCCGATCCACCCGCTCCGGCGCCTGCGGCCCGCTGTCCCACTGCCGACCAGGCGTTCGTCCCGGATCTCGACACGCCCTGCGGGGCTACTCGACCAGCATGCTGGCAAGACCATCCGTCGGGCCGGTCTCCATGCGCCGTCGCGGGGCCACTCGACCAGCATGATCGGCGGCGCCCCGTCCCCGCCCGTGAAGGCGGCCGCAGGCTCGCCGCCCGACGCCGGTAGCAAGGTGGAGGCGGCCGGAGGCCCGCCGCCCCCGTGAGAGCATCCTTGCCTCACGGGGGCGGCGGGCCGCAGTCCGCCGTCCGTCACCGGCCCTGCGGAACGCGCCCCCCTCCGGAAGCCGACCGCCGTGAGGACTGCCGGAGGCAGTCCTCACCAGCCCACTCAGTCGACGGCCTTGACGGAGTGCCCGCCGAACTGGTTGCGGAGCGCTGCGACGGCCTTCATCGCGGGGGAGTCCTCCTGGCGGGAGACGAAGCGGGCGAAGATCGAGGCGCTGATCGTGGGCACCGGGACGGCGTTGTTGATGGCCTCCTCGATGGTCCAGCGGCCCTCGCCCGAGTCCTGCACGTAGCCCTCGATGTTCTTGAAGTCCGGGTCCTGCTCGAGGGCGCGGACGAGGAGCTCGAGCAGCCAGGAGCGCACGACCGTGCCGCGCTGCCACGCCTTGAAGGTGCCGGTGACGTCCTTGATGATGTCGCTGCGGGTCTCGAGCAGCTCGTAGCCCTCGGCGAACGCCTGCATCAGGGCGTACTCGATGCCGTTGTGGACCATCTTCGCGTAGTGGCCGGCGCCGACCTCGCCGACGTGGACGAAGCCCTCCTCGCGGGGGCCCTCGGGGCGCAGCGCGTCGAAGACGGGCATGGCGTACTCGACGAGCTCCTTCGGGCCGCCGACCATCAGGCCGTAGCCGTTCTGGAGTCCCCAGACGCCGCCGGAGACGCCCGCGTCGATGTAGTGGATGCCCTTGGGCTTCAGCAGCGCGTCGTGCTTGAAGTCCTCGGTGAAGCGGGAGTTGCCGCCGTCGATGACGAGGTCGCCCTCGCTGAGCTTCTCCGACAGGTCCTTGACGACCGCGTCGGTGATCTCGCCGGCCGGCACCATCACCCAGACGATGCGGGGCGAGGGGAGTGCGGCGATCATCTCGTCGAGAGAGGCCGCGTCCGAGACGTCGGGATTGCGGTCGTAGCCGGTGACCTCGAGCCCCTTGGAGCGGAGGCGGGAGCGCATGTTGTCGCCCATCTTGCCGAGGCCGACGAGTCCGATGTGCATGGTGAACCTTCCTGGATTCGTTGTCCGGCGGGCGGGCGCTCGTCGGGAGCGGGGCGGTCGCGGCTCTGCGATCCGGGGAGTGGTCAGCGCAGCAGCAGGTTGGGCTGGAGCAGGTAGCGGTAGCTGTCGCTGCCGGGCTGCTCCCGCGAGGTCTGCGCGGTGATCAGGACGGGGCCGGGCTTGTTGGGGTTCTCGGTCTTCGTGAACGCGATGCGCACGAACTCCGAGTGGACGGCGGCGAGGCCGTCGAGCAGGAACTGCGGCTTGAGCGAGACGACCACGTCGTCGCCGGTCACGATCGCGTCGATGCTCTCGGACGCCTGCGCCTGCTCCGAGCCGATGGCCTCGAGGGTGAGGCCGTCGCTGCTGAAGCTGAAGCGGAGGGCCGCCTCGCGCTCGAGCACGAGCGAGACGCGGCGGGTGGCCTCGATGAGGTCGCTGGTCGACATGACCGCGTAGTTCTCGACGGAGGCGGGGAAGAGGCGCTTCACGGGCGGGAAGTTGCCCTTGATCAGCAGCGACGTGACGGTCTTGCGGTCCGCGGTGAAGGCGATCAGCTCGCGCTCGTCGCGGTTGGTGATCGCGACGGAGACGGTGCCGGAGTGGCCGAAGGTCTTGCCGACCTCCTGCAGCGTGCGCGCGGGCACGAGGGCGGTGAGCGGCTGGGTGGGCGCGGGGTTGTCCCCGTTGTCCCAGTCGATCTCGCGGACGGCGACGCGGTAGCGGTCCGTCGCGACGAGGCCGATCGTGTTCTCGGTGATCTCGAGCTGCACGCCGGTGATGACGGGGGTCACGTCGTCGCGGGAGGCGGCGACCGCCACCTGCGAGACGGCGGCCGCGAAGGCGTCGGCCGGGACGAGGCCGGTGGAGGCATCGATCTCGGGGATGCTCGGGTACTCCTCCACGGGCATCTGCAGGAGCGTGAAGTGCGCCGAGCCGGCCGAGACCGAGACGCGCGACTCCTCCGTGGCGATGCGCACGGGAGCGTTGGGGAGGCGGTTCGCGATGTCGGCGAGCAGACGGCCCGAGACGAGCACGGTCCCCGTCTCCTCCACGTCGGCCGCGATCTGCGTCTGCGCGGACACCTCGTAGTCGAAGGAGGACAGCGTCAGACCCTCGGCGGTCGCCTCGATGAGGACTCCGGAGAGGATCGGCAGGGTCGTGCGCTGCGGAAGCAGCTTGACCGCGAAGGACACCGCCTCGCTGAAGACATCGCGGTTGGCTTGGAACCTCACGAGTACACCCCTGACGAGTCGCGGACGAAGACCGTCGCCCATCGTACCCGCCGGGCTCGACGAGCTCGGAAGGGGGTGGACCGCCGAGCACTCCCGAGCCGCTGTGGAGAGGTTGCCGGTCGAGGCTTCATTAAAGAGAGAACTGCGTTAACAGTGTTAACACGTGTGGAAACTGTGGAAAACGCTTCGGACCCTTACTCCTGGGTGGGATCGGAGGGACCCGCCCCTGTGGAGGGAGTGTGAGCGGGCCCGTGGACGCCCTGTGGAGGGATCCGAGCCGACCGGTCGCCCTCCACAGGCGGGCTCTCCCGGCGCACAGTCCCGAGGCGGTTGTCCACAGTTATCCACAGGTTCCTCACACTGTGGAAATCGGCCCTCCGAGGCGCGCGAGGCGGCGTGTCCGAGGCCCGCGCAGTGGGTCGAGGAGTCCGTCGACGACGTCGCCGGGTCACGACGGAGACCGTCGAACGCGGCTCGCGCCGTCCGAGCGGCGCGGAAGACGATGCGCGCTCCCTCTCCCCTGCGCTGCTCTCCTGGCCGTCGCTCGGCGGATCGACACCGTCCGATCGCACGCCGGCCGCTCAGCCGCTCACCCGGACCCCTTGAGCACGTGCGGTTCATGCTGGTCGAGTAGCCCCAGCGAGCCGTATCGAGACCCCCGCCAGCGCCTTCGCCCGATCTCGACGCGCGCCGACACCGACGCCCTGCTGCTCGCGCCGCGATCCCCGTCGCCTCCCCTCACATGAAGAGAGGGGAGCGACTACCCGACCACCGCGCACGGACGCCGATGGACCCCCGGACACGTCACCCGGGACAGGTGGTCCCGGGGACCGTACGACTACCGACTAGCGGTTCGTCTTGATGCGGGTGGTCAGCTCGGTGACCTGGTTGTAGATGCTGCGGCGCTCCTTCATGAGCTCCGAGATCTTCTTGTTCGCGTACATGACCGTGGTGTGGTCGCGGTTGCCGAACAGCTGGCCGATCTTGGGCAGCGAGAGGTTCGTCAGCTCGCGGCACAGGTACATGGCGATCTGGCGCGCGGTGGCGACGGCCTGCGAGCGCGACGAGCCGTAGAGGTCGTCGACCGTGAGCTTGAAGTAGTCCGCGGTGTGGTTGATGATGTCGACCGGCGAGATGACGTTGTCCTCGTCGAGCGTGATCAGGTCCTTCAGCACGTTCTGCACGAGCGACATGTCGACCGGCGTGCGGTTCAGGCTCGCGAACGCGGTGACGCGGATGAGCGTCCCCTCGAGCTCGCGGATGTTGCTCGACACCTTCGACGCCATGAACTCGAGGATGTCGTCGGGCACGAGCAGCTTCTCGCTGACCGCCTTCTTGCGGAGGATCGCGATGCGGGTCTCGAGGTCGGGAGCCTGCACATCGGTGATGAGGCCCCACTCGAAGCGCGAGCGCATCCGGTCCTCGAAGCCGGTCAGGGCCTTCGGCGGCAGATCGGACGTGATCACGACCTGCTTGTTGTGGTCGTGCAGCTGGTTGAAGGTGTGGAAGAACGCCTCCTGCGTCTCCGCCTTCCCCTGCAGGAACTGGATGTCGTCGATCAGGAGGATGTCGACGTTGCGGTAGCGACCGTGGAAGGCGTTGCCCCGGTTGTTCGCGATCGAGTTGATGAAGTCGTTCGTGAACTCCTCGCTCGAGACGTACCGCACGCGGATCCCCGGGTAGAGGCTCATCGCGTAGTGGCCGATGGCGTGGAGGAGGTGCGTCTTGCCGAGCCCGGAGTCGCCGTAGACGAAGAGCGGGTTGTAGGCCTTGGCGGGAGCCTCGGCGACGGCGACGGCCGCGGCGTGCGCGAACCGGTTGGAGCCTCCGATGACGAAGTGGTCGAAGGTGTAGTTCGGGTTTAGCCGGGTGTCGGTCGCCTGAACAGTCCGAAGCTCCTCGACCCCGCGGGTGGGCGAGACCGTGGTAGAGGAGGCGGTGATCGGCTCGAACGGGTTCATCGACTCCTGCGACGACGGGGAGCTGAGGGGCTCGTGCTCGATGTCGGGGTTCACCACGAAGGCGAACGTCGTGACGCCGAAGGAGTCGTCGAGTGTCCCGATCGCGCTGAGCAGGGGCACGCGCACGCGCTGCTCGAGCATCCCGCGGGTGAACTCGTTCGGGACCTCCAGGTAGAAGGTGCCCGCCATGATGCCCTTGGGCTCCACGAGCGAGACGAACCCGTAGAGGGGAGCGGTGATCCGCTCGTCCTGGGACAGTGCGCCGAGGATCACGTTCCACGCGTCGACCATCGACGTGTCGTCTGCCATCTGTCTCCGGTCCTGGGTGCTGTCGCTGTGAAGTCGCTGCGGGATCGCCGTCTCCGCCGGCCCCGTCGCCGCCCGCTGCAGGGGCGTCGCGGACCGGGCGCGGAGCCGGGTCTCGAGTGCCGCTCTCTCCACAGGGTTGTCCACCGGCCTCGAGCGATGCCTGTGCGGGCGCGGGAGGACGCGGATCCCACCTGTGGATAACTGCGGCTCAACACCGTAACGAACGGAGCCGACGGGAGACAAATCCACCACAGCGACACCCGCGTGTCAATGCGCGGAACCCCGTGTCCCGTGTGCATGATCGAGGTTTCGCGCCGTCCACATTTGACCGGTGACGGAACAGGCCGTAGTTTAAATCAGTTGACGCCTGCCCGGTGTCGTCCGTGCGGCCCTCGCAGGCCGAGCGGATTCCGCAGCCGGGCACCCCTTCTTCCCGGAGGATCCGAGTCTCCGCCCGAGCGGGTGGTGCCGGTTCGCGCCGCGGAACACGTACGTGGAGATCTGATTATGAGCAAGCGAACCTTCCAGCCGAACAACCGTCGTCGCGCCAAGGTGCACGGCTTCCGTCTGCGCATGCGCACCCGTGCCGGCCGCGGCATCCTCAGCGCGCGCCGCGCCAAGGGGCGCACCGAGCTCTCCGCCTAGCAGCGAGCGGTACCGACCAGCGGTGCTGGCCAGAGCCAATCGCATCGTCCACGGAGGCGAGTACCGGACAGTCGTCCGTCGCGGTGTGCGGTCCACAGGACCGCACACCGTCACGTATGTCCGCCGGTCCTCCGCGGGCGATCCGGCGCGGTTCGGGTTCATCGTCGCCAAGACGGTCGGCACCGCGGTGACGCGCAACACCGTCCGCCGCCGGCTCAAGGCCGTGGCGTTCGAGCTCGTCCCCGAGATCGACCCCGGCACCCAGGTCGTCGTCCGCGCGCTGCCCGGCAGCGCCGACGCCCCCTGGTCGGAGCTGCGCTCCGAGGTGTGGTCCGCGATGGCGCGAGCCGCGCGGACGAGCGGGGCGTCCTCGTGACCGCCGTGCTCCCCCTCCGCGAGGCGCCGTTCGCCCGGCTCGGGTGGGCGATCCTCCTGCTGCCGCGGAACATCGGCGTCCTGCTCCTGATCGTCTACCGGGCGGTCGTGTCCCCTCTCTACGGGGACGTCTGCCGTTACTACCCCTCGTGCTCCGCGTACGCGCTCCAGGCGGTCCAGCTCCACGGGCTCGTCCTCGGCTCCGTCCTCGCGGCCCGCCGTCTGCTCCGCTGCCACCCGTGGGCGGCCGGCGGCATCGACGACGTCCCGACCTCGATCCCCCTGCACCGACCGGCTTCCGGCCGGACCCGCTTCGCCGTGACGCGAGCCGGGTTCGTCGTGGGCCCTCGAAAGGACTGACCCCACTCCATGGACCTCCTCGGCACGATCCTCTGGCCCCTCAAGTGGGTGGTCGAGCTGCTCCTCGTCGCCTTCCACCAGCTGCTGACCTTCACCGGCATGGAGGCGGCCGCAGGAATCACCTGGGTCCTCTCGATCGTCGGCCTGGTCATCGTCATCCGCGCCGCGCTCATCCCGATCTTCGTCAAGCAGATCAAGAGCCAGCGCCGGATGCTCGAGGTCGCGCCCCAGCTCAAGAAGATCCAGGACAAGTACAAGGGCAAGCGCGACCAGCTGTCCCGCGAGGCGATGTCCCGCGAGACCATGGAGCTCTACAAGAAGACGGGCACCAACCCGCTCGCCTCCTGCCTGCCCCTACTGATCCAGATGCCGATCTTCTTCAGCCTGTTCTCGGTGCTGAACGCGGCGCAGCACAGCCAGAAGGGCGTGGGCCCGCTCGACGAGACGCTCGCCCGCCAGTTCGGCGAGGCGAACCTCTTCGGCGTCGCACCGCTGCACCAGTCGATCCAGGGCGCACTCGCCGAGGGCGGCCAGGAGCCGGTCATCATCATCGCGGTGATCATGGTCGTCCTGATGACCGCGTCGCAGTTCATCACGCAGCTGCAGATCGTCTCGAAGAACATGTCGCCCGAGGCGAAGGCCTCGCCGACGTTCAAGCAGCAGCGGATCCTGCTCTACATCCTCCCCCTCGTCTTCGCCTTCTCGGGCTTCGCCTTCCCCCTCGGCGTGATGTTCTACTGGCTGACCTCGAACATCTGGACGATGATCCAGCAGTTCATCGTCATCCGGAACATGCCGACCCCGGGCAGCGAGGCCGCCAAGGCCCGCGAGGAGCGCCTGCGCCGCAAGGGCAAGCTGGTCGAGGAGACCACGGCCGCCGGCGACGTCACCCTCGTCGAGAAGAAGGCCGTGCAGCGCACGCAGCCCGTGAGCAAGAACCGCTCCAAGAAGCAAGCCGGAAAGAAGTAGAGCCGCCATGACCGATCCGATGCAGACCATCACCGACGACGCGTCCGCACCCGCGGACGTGGACGCGTCCGCCGTCGACGAGGCGCCCGAGTCCACGCTCTCGCAGCTCGAGGACGAGGGCGACGTCGCCGCCGACTACATCGAGGAGTTCCTCGACATCTGCGACCTCGACGGCGACATGGACATCGAGGTGCGCAACGGCCGCGCCTACCTCTCGCTTACCGCCTTCGGCGGCACGAACCCTCGGGTGCTCTCCCGCCCCGACGCCGTCCAGGCGCTGCAGGAGCTGACGCGCCTGGCGGTCCAGACGAAGACCGGCGCGTTCTCCCGCCTCATCCTCGACATCGGCGGCTCCCGCGACGCCCGCGAGGCGGAGCTGGCCCAGCTGGTCGACCGCGCGATCGAGCGGATCGAGGGCGGCGCCACGTCGGCCTCGCTCCCGCCCATGTCGTCGTACGAGCGCAAGCTGGTCCACGACATGGTGGGCGAGCGCGGCTTCGTGTCGGAGTCGCGCGGCGAGGCGCGCGAGCGCCACACCGTCATCACCCGCGGCTGAGCGGCGTGGAGTCGACCCTCGAGGCCGAGCCTGCAGCCGCTGCGGCGATCGCCGGCGACCGCCTGCCCGTTCTGCGGCGCTTCACGGAGGCTCTCGCCGACCAGGGCGAGGAGCGCGGCCTGATCGGGCCGTTGGAGCTCCCCCGGCTCTGGACGCGGCACGTGCTCAACAGCGCCCTGGTGGCCCCTCTCCTGCGTCCGGGACTGGTCGGTGATGTCGGCAGTGGCGCGGGCCTTCCCGGGCTCGTCCTGGCCATCGTGCGGCCGGACGTCCGCTTCGTGCTCATCGAGCCGATGGAGCGTCGCGTCGTCTGGCTTCAGGAGCAGGTGGACGGACTCGGACTCGAGAATATCTCAGTGCTTCGCGCCCGTGCCGAAGAGGTGCAGCTCCCGGGGCCTCTCGACCAGGTGACCGCTCGGGCGGTCAGCGCCCTCTCGAAGCTGATCCCGCTGACCGCGCCGCTGCTGCGGCCCGGAGGCGAGCTGGTCCTGCTGAAGGGCATCAACGCCGAGAAGGAGATCGAGGCGGCGGCCAAGCAGATCCGTCGTTTCCGGCTCTCCCCGCCCGAGGTCGTCGTGCTCGGCGACGGCGTGCTCTCCGAGGTGACGAGGGTCGTCCGGGCTACAGTGGGATGATCGCCACGACGCCGCAGTGAGCCCCCGACTCCTCGTCCGTCGACTCCTCGGTGCTGATGTCCGTCCCACTCGCTGAGCGAAGGTTTCACGTGAAACAAACCGATTCCGCCGGTCTGACCGGAGGCTTCGATTCCTCGACTCCCCTGGCCCGGGAGATCGCGGACATGACCCGTCGGCGCGCACTGCTGAACGCCCAGCCGCTGCCCAAGCCCGAGTCGACGCGCGTCATCACGATCTCGAACCAGAAGGGCGGCGTCGGCAAGACGACGACGACCGTCAACCTCGCCGCCGGGCTCGCCCGCGGTGAGGCGAAGGTGCTCGTCATCGACCTCGATCCGCAGGGCAACGCGTCGACGGCCCTGGGCATCGAGCACCGCGCCGAGACGGCCAGCGTGTACGACGTGATCGTCAACGACACTCCCCTCGCGGACGTCGTGCAGAAGAGCCCGGAGTTCGCCTCGCTCTACGGTGTGCCGGCGACCATCCACCTGGCCGGCGCCGAGATCGAGCTGGTCTCGCTCGTCGCACGCGAGCAGCGTCTCCGCCGTGCGCTCGACCGCATGCTCGACACCATGGACGAGCCGTTCGACTACGTCTTCATCGACTGCCCGCCGTCGCTCGGTCTGCTGACCATCAACGCGTTCGTCGCCGCTCGCGAGGTGCTCATCCCGATCCAGTGCGAGTACTACGCGCTCGAGGGGCTCAGCCAGCTGCTCAAGAACATCGACTTGATCGAGCGGCACCTCAATCCGAACCTCGGTGTCTCGACGATCCTCCTGACGATGTACGACGGCCGCACGAACCTCTCCCAGCAGGTGGCAGCGGATGTCCGAGAGCACTTCCCGAAGGAGGTGCTGCGCGCGGTGATCCCGCGCAACGTGAGGATCTCGGAGGCGCCGAGCTACGGACAGAGCGTGATCAGCTACGACCCGCAGTCGTCCGGTTCGCTGGCGTATCTGGAGGCGGCCGCAGAGATCGCACGACGCGGAGCTCGGAAGACACCCGAGACGGCACACAAAGGAGAGGCACGCTGATGGCGACCAAGCGCACGGGACTCGGCCGGGGGATCGGCTCGCTCATCCCGACCAGCGACGAGTCGCGCTCCCGGCCTGTCGACGTCTTCTTCCCTGATCAGGTCGGCGATTCGGCCCGTGCCGAGGAGCTCCTCGAGGTCCCCGGAGCGCGCTTGGCGCGACTCCCCCTCGCCGACATCACCCCCAACACGGCGCAGCCGCGGTCGGTGTTCGACGAGGACGACCTCGCGGAGCTCGTCCACAGCATCCGCGAGTTCGGAGTGCTGCAGCCGATCGTCGTCCGGCCCGTGACGGCTCGCGGCGGAGCGAAGTACGAGCTCGTCATGGGTGAGCGCCGGTTCCGCGCCTCGAAGGCCGCGGGACTGACCACCATCCCCGCGGTCGTCAAGGACACGGCCGACGAGAACATGCTCCGCGACGCGCTGCTGGAGAACCTGCACCGCGCCGACCTCAACCCGCTCGAGGAGGCGTCCGCCTACCAGCAGCTCCTCAGCGACTTCGGGATCACCCAGGAGGCCCTGGCGACGCGGCTCGGACGTTCGCGGCCGCAGATCTCGAACACGCTCCGTCTCCTGCGGCTCCCGGCCGATGTGCAGGCCCGCGTCGCTGCCGGCGTCCTGACCGCAGGACACGCGCGTGCGGTTCTGTCCCTCGACGACGTCGAGATGATGCGCCGCCTGGCCGACAAGATCGTCAACGAGGACCTGTCCGTCCGCGCCGCCGAGGCCGCCGCGGCGCAGATGAAGGCGCCGCGGACGACCACGCGTCCCGTGGTGGAGGAGCAGGGCGGGCACTCCGGACACCTCTCGTCGATCGCGGATCACCTCGGCGACCGGTTGAACACGCGCGTCAAGGTCACCCTGGGCGCACGTAAGGGCCAGATGATAATCGACTTCGCCACCATCCAGGACTTGAACCGCATCCTCGCCGAGCTCGGGGAGCCGACTGAGGTGTCGCTCGCTCCGTAGAGGGTCGGCCTAGTGGCCGCCACTGATTCGCCGTGCGGCTGGCGTGCGCGGCCTCGCGCTGTGTTCTTGGCCGCAATCGCCGATGTGGCGGTATCCGCTCCCGTCGTCGGCACCGCGATCGCAGATGAGCACGCTTGGGGCGATCTTCGAGATGCCTTGTGAGCTGAGGATTCTCGGTTGTCGTCCTCTCTCGGATTGATAGGCCCTTCTGACCGGTACAGTCCGATGAAGTGGTTCCGGGTTCTGCGGGGCGCTGCTTACTCCGGTCCTGGTCGAGAATACGGCTGGTATTGCCGATCGGTGACGATCGCCGGGTATCTGGTGCATTGATCTCTGGATAGAGCTGCTCACGATGCGCCTATATGGCGGTTGAGTAGGCGTGGAGCGCCGGATCTAGGGTTGGCTGAGTTCAGACCTCGTTGACCTCCGGAGTTCATGTCGCTTTCGGTGACTCGCTGGCGGGCGCAGGACGGGTGCCTGGGCGGGTCGTACTCGGTGGCGCTCTCCGCTGCCCAGGGCGACGTCATGGTCGCCGATATTCGCGTGCGCAATGTTTCACGTGAAACATTCCTACGTCGGCCGCCGAGATGAGGATCACCTCGGCTGTCCGTGCATCGCAAGTAGCCGGTGAGGAGTGCTTCCTCGGCCTCCAGAAATTGGCCGGCGGGGGGGCAACCTTAGACGAATTGCAGTATTGCGTCGTTTTCACGGATCGATGCAGATGTGATGACTGGGTTCGCCGAGGTTTGACGGAGGACTCCGTCGGCGGTCGCCCCCAGAGAGCACTGAAAGAGACGATGGAAGGACCGTTTCACGTGAAACGGTCCGCTCTAGGGCGGCCTAGCCATTGAAGAGCTACGAGCTTGTCAGGTAGGAGGGGAGGCCCTCGTCGGCTCGACTCGCTCCAACGGGCGCAACATTTCGGATCGAAGTTGCTCAACGGCGGCGGAAGCGTTTCACGTGAAACGCCCCTGCCGAGAACATTGGACGCCCATGCGGATCATCGTGGGACCGACTTCGATCGCAGTGCTCGAAAGAGATTGCTCGCCTGAGCAGCGGAATAGAGACACCACCCCCCCCCGAGGCGAAGTTGAGGTCGGAGAACCAAGCTAAAGGGGTCCCTTCGGCCCGTGGATCTCTATACGTCGCGTTGTGGCTACTCGACCAGCATGGCGAAGGGTGCTGGCGTCGATCAGCGTCGATAGAACAAGTCGTTTCCTAAAGATGGCGCGGGTGGCGATTGTGGTGAGCCTCGATTCGACGCACTACTGCTCTTCGCCGGTATGTCTGCGGATATAGCGAAACGATCGGTGTGGATATCTTGCTCCAGGCAATGCCTCACCTGGTACCCACCGAGGGTCTCCGGTTCTCGATACGCAGCAATGCGGTTCCTCGACCAGCATGACTACGAGGACCCGGTGCCGATCGAAGCCCTTGGGCCGGGTCGATTCCTGGTGGGTTCAGCGCGACGAGGGGGGCCTCGCCACGCCGATCTACGGATACTCGACCGGCGCGGCGATGGGTGTCTGACGTTGTCGGAGTCGAGACGCGGCCTCGGGTTCTTCCCCGGAGTAGGCACTGCTGGTCTGCTGATGAAGACCAAGACACGCTGTTGGGCGGCTACTCGACCCATGTCATAGGAGAAGGGGGCGATCGCGGGTCTCGATATACCGCGATCCGGCTACTCGTCTGGCATGGTTTCGCGCACTTGTTCACAACGCCGCAGCCTCGCGACCAGGAGCGTACGCGCAGCGGACCGTTTCACGTGAAACGGTATGGAGTCAGGAGGCTGCGAGCTTCGCGAGGGTGGAGTAGACGTCGCCGAGGTAGCGGCCGGATGCCTCAATGGCCTGGGGAACGAGTGAGGTCTCGGTCATTCCGGGAAGGACGTTCGCGTCGAAGAACCAGGGGAGTCCGGCCTCGTCGATGATGAAGTCGAGTCGCGACAGGTGGCGGAGCCCCAGCAGCTCGTGGATCGCGACGGCCACGCGGGACACTTCCTCCGTGATCTCCGGCGAGATCCGGGCCGGCGTGTAGAAGTGCGTCTCCCCCGCGTTGTAGCGCGCTTCGAAGGTGTACTGGCCCGCGACGGGTGCGATCTCTACGGGCGGCAGCGCGAAAGGTCCGTCACCGAGGTCGAGAACACCGACGGAGACCTCGGTTCCCTGGATCTGCTGTTCGATGAGCACGACGTCGCCGTAGGTGTACGCCTCGACCATCGCTCGCGGGAGCTGCGACGACTCCGTCACGATGCTGACGCCCTGGGCCGAACCGCCCTGAGCGGGCTTCACCACGAGGGAGCCCGGCAGGTGCGCCTCGACCTGCTCCAGAATCCCGCCGGCTCCGAGCTCGCGGAAGGTCTCGCGGGGGAGGGTGACGGAGCGCGGGGTCGAGAAGCCCGCGCGAACGACGAGCGTCTTCGCGGTCGGCTTGAACCAGGCCAGGCGCGCCGCGTCCGTCTGCGAGCCGACGTAGGCGAAGCCAGCCGCCTCGAGGAGCCCGAGGAGCGCACCGTCCTCACCGCTCGCCCCGTGCACCGCGGGCCAGACGACGTCCGGACGCTTCTGCAGGAGCGTCGAGAGGAGGCCGGCGTCCGGTTCGTGCAGGGAGACGCGGTGGCCCATCGCGGAGAGACGATCCGCCACGCGACGGCCCGACCGCAAGGAGACGTCGCGCTCGTGGCTGATGCCACCGCTGATGACGACGATGTCGAGTGTACGGTCGAGCACAGAGAAATCGGTCATGACCAGGGCTTTCTTATCGAAGGAGCGGTGTCAGGAGACGTTCGGCGGCAGGACGGCGTCACGCTTGCTCGCGTCGGCGCTGCTCAGCCGGCCCGTGCCCGCGAAGGTCGACAGCAGATCGAGCTCCCCGTTGATGACCGTGGCGAGGCGGCGGATGCCGTCACCGATGCGCTCCGGCGTCGGGTAGCAGAACGAGAGGCGGATGTTCTGACGTCCGTCTCCGTTACCGTAGAACGCAGTGCCCGGCGTGTACGCGACGAGCTCCTTCACTGCGCGCGGCAGCATCGCCTTGGAGTCGAGCTCCTCGGGCAGCGTGACCCAGACGTAGAAGCCGCCGTTCGGGTTCGTCCAGCTGAGGCCGGGCAGATGGGTCTGCAGGCCCTTCAGCATCGCTTCCTTCCGCTCGCGATAGACGCCGCGGAAGGTGTCGATCTGTCCGCGCCAGTCGGCCGTCTCGAGGTACTTCGAGATGACCAGCTGGCTGAAGGACGACGGACTGAGGACGGCCGCCTCGTTGGCGAGGATCAGCCGCTCGCGGATCGCGTGCGGAGCGAGAGCCCAGCCCACCCGGAAGCCGGGAGCGAGCGTCTTCGAGAACGTCCCGAGGTAGATCACCCCGTCCTCCTCCAGCGAGCGCATCGCCTTCGGCGGGACATCCTCGAAGTAGAGGAGGCCGTAGGGGTTGTCCTCGAGCACGAGGATTCCCTCGGACTTGCAGATCTCGAGGATCTCGACGCGGCGCTCCCAGCTGAGGGTCACGCCTGCGGGGTTGTGGAAGGTGGGGATCGTGTACAGGAACTTGATCGTCTTCCCGGCGGCGCGCACGCGGGCGATGTGCTCGCGGAGGGCCGCGGGGATGAGCCCGTGCTCGTCCATGGGGACGTGCTCGACGTCGGCCTGGTACGACCGGAAGATGACCATCGCCGTGACGTAGCTGGGGCCCTCGGAGAGGACGACATCCCCCGGGTCCAGGAACAGCTTCGAGACGAGCTCCAGGGCGTGCTGAGAGCCCGTGGTGACCACGATGTCGTCCGCGCTGGCGGAGATGCCCTCAAGAGCCATGACGTCGAGGATCTGCTCGCGCAGGACGGGGACGCCCTGCCCCGACCCGTACTGCAGCGCGACGGGTCCCTGCTCCCGCATCACGGTGTCGATGGCGCCGGTCACCAGGTCCTGGGGGAGCGCGGACACGAACGGCATGCCGCCGGCGAGCGAGACCACTTCGGGGCGTGACGCGACGGCGAACAGGGCTCGGACCTCGCTGGCGGCCAGACCGGCCGTGCGCTCCGCGTAGGAGTTGTACCAGGGGTCGAGGTTGGTGCCGCGGTTGGTCACGATGGTTCCGCTTCGCTCGGTGGACAGGGTCTCTCCGGCCGGAGCCGGGTGGATCCACAGTACCGGCCGGTCCTGTGCTGCGGCGGGGCGGTCGGGCGCCACTGCAGGGATCGTGGCCTGCGCCAAAGCAGGGCTGTTTCACGTGAAACAGCCCTGCACGAGGAGAGCCCCCGTCACGACGTGACAGGGGCTCTCGGAGACCGCAGGGCGGTCAGGAGTGCGAACTCAGAGGAACGCGGCCAGGTCGGCCTCGAGGGCCGGCTTCGGCTTGGCGCCGATGACGGTCTTCACGACCTCACCCTTCTGGTACACCTTCATCGCCGGGATCGACGTGATCTGGTACTTCGCGGCGGTCTGCGGGTTCTCGTCGACGTTCAGCTTGACGATCTCGATCTTGTCGCCGTGCTCGGCCGAGATCTGGTCGAGGATCGGCGCGACCATGCGGCAGGGGCCGCACCACTCGGCCCAGAAGTCGACCAGGACGGTCTTCTCGGAGTCGAGGACGTCGGACTGGAACGATGCGTCGGTGACGCTCTTCGCGGTGGACATGGTGTTCTCTCCTTCACGAGTCGGCGGGCTGCCGGCTCCGATGTGCGATGACCGGACGGTCAGCGGGTGATGAGCTCGGCCCGGGGTGAGCCTTCGGTGTGGGCGGTGCCATCGGCGAGCGAAGCGAGGTAGTGCTCCGCGTCGAGGGCGGCGACCGTTCCGGATGCCGCGGCGGTGACGGCCTGACGGTAGGTCGGGTCGATCACGTCGCCCGCGGCGAAGACGCCGGGAACGGAGGTCTGGGAGGAGCGGCCGACCACCGAGATGGTGCCCTCGGTGGTGAGGTCGAGCTTGCCGTGCACGACGTGCGTGCGCGGGTCGTTGCCGATCGCGATGAACAGGCCGTCGAGGTCGAGGTGGGACTCGGTGCCGTCGACCGTGTCGCGCAGCTTCACGCCGTCGACGTGGTTCTCGCCGGTGATGCCGGTGACCTCGGCGTTCCAGATGAACTCGATCCTGTCGTTGTCGAAGGCGCGCTTCTGCATGACCTTCGAGGCGCGGAGCGAGTCCTTGCGGTGGATCACATAGACCTTCGCGGCGTGCTTGGTGAGGAAGGTCGCCTCCTCCATGGCGGAGTCGCCCCCGCCGACGACGGCGATGGTCTTGCCCTTGAAGAAGAATCCGTCGCAGGTGGCGCACCACGAGACACCATGTCCCGACAGGCGGTCCTCGTCGTGGAGGCCCAGCTTGCGGTACGCGGATCCGGTCGCGACGACGACGGTCTTCGCCTCGATGCTCTCGCCGGAGCCGAGGTGGACGGTCTTGACCTCGCCCTCGAGATCGAGGGAGGTGACGTCGTCGTAGAAGGTCTCGGCGCCGAACTTCTCGGCCTGCGCCTGCATCGAGGTCATCAGCTCGGGGCCGAGGACGCCGTCGGGGAAGCCGGGGAAGTTCTCGACGTCCGTCGTGTTCATCAGGTCGCCGCCGATCTCGACCGACGAGGCCACGACCACCGGGTGCAGTTCGGCGCGCGCCGCGTAGATGGCGGCGGTCCAGCCGGCGGGGCCGGATCCGATGATGACGATGTCGCGCACGGCAACTCCTCGGGGTCTGTACGAGCGGTGACGGGTGGGGCGGGAGCCGAGCACCCGGAGCCGGTCGCTCGAATCGTTCCGCGGCTCCGTGGGCTACAACACATCCTAGGCGGGCACTATTCCGCGGGCCCGGGAGTGCCGGTCGTGCCATGCGCCGCTCGATGCAGCAGCCCAGGAAATGCAATCTGACCGGGCTTTTACCGGAGCAGCATCAGCGGCCGAGTCGGCGGAGCACCGGAGCGAGGACGGCGCGCAGCTCCGGCACCCGGAGGAACCAGAGGACCGCGAAGTAGACGAGCGCCATCACGGTGCCGATCGCGGCCATCGAGAGCAGCGGCTCCACGTAGTTCGAGACGGCGAAACCGCCCGCGCGCGTGCCGCCGAGGGCGACCAGGACGCCGTAGCCGGCGGCGGCGGAGGGCACCGCGGCGAGGAGGAACTGCGCGAGCCTGACGAGGATCCGCCTGCCTCCGCGGCCGCCGAGCCGGCGGCGCAGGAGGAGGGCCGCCACGAGGGCCTGCACGCAGATGCCGAGCGAGGTCGCAGCGGCGATGCCGACAGCGGTGCGGTCGGCGGGGAGCCGGAGCACGATCAGGTACCCGGCGACCGCCACGACGACCTGCACCAGGGTGAACAGGAACGGCCGCGCTCCGTCGCTCAGGGCGTAGAACGCGCGCTGCATGATGGCGATCGAGGAGAACAGCGGCAGGGCGATCACGTAAGCCATGGCGATCGCTCCGATGGCCTGCGCGTCCGCGTACGAGTCGGTGAAGACGGAGCCGAACGGCACTGCGACCACGACGATCGCGGCGGCGGCGAAGACGAGCATCATCAGCACCAGGCGGAGCGAGGTGGAGACGTCCGAGCGGAACTCCTTCATCTCCCCCCGCGCGGTGTGGCCGCTCATCTTGGTGAAGTACGCCATGGCGATCGAGATCGCGATGACCGAGTGGGGCAGCATGAAGATCAGCCACGCCTTCTGCAGCGCCGCGGCCGAGGGCCCCTCGCCGGACGCGGTGGAGGAGACCTGGCTCTCGACGATGCCGGCGACGATGGTCAGCAGCACCGTGGCGAACGACCACAGCGACATCCGCCCGGCCGTGCCGAGGCCGACGCCCCGGAAGCGGAAGTCGGGGCGGTAGCTGAGGCCGACCCTCCGCCAGAAGAGCATCAGGAACAGCGACTGGACGACGATGCCCAGCGTCGCGCTCCCGCCGAGGAGGGTGACCATCGCCGGGGACCACGAGTCGACCGGACGGTTCCCCTCCGGATCGGCGCCGAACAGCACCATGAAGGCGACGAGCCCGGCGATCACCACGACGTTGTTCAGCACGGGCGCCCAGGTGAAGGGGCCGAACGAGCCGCGGGCGTTGAGCACCTCGCCGAGGATCGTGAAGAGGCCGTAGAAGAAGACCTGCGGCAGGCACCAGAACGCGAAGGCGACGGCCAGCTGGTACTGCTCCGGTCCGTAGCCGGGCGCGTAGAGGCGCACGAGCAGGGGAGCGAGGACCGTGGCGGCGATCGTGGTCACCAGGAGCAGGCCGAGCGCCAGGGTCAGCAGGCGGTTGATGTAGCCGCGGCCGCCGTCGGCGTCGAGGCCCGCCCGCACGATCTGCGGGACGAGGACGGCGTTCAGAGCGCCGCCCGCGATGATCGAGTAGATCGTGTTGGGCAGCAGGTTCGCCGTCGTGAAGGCGTCCGCGCCCGGCGCGACCGCGGCTCCGATCGTGTTCGCCATGACGATCGACATGACGAAGCCGAGGATCCGCGAGACCATCGTGCCGGAGGCGAGGACGGCGCTCGCGCGTCCGAGGGAGAAGCTAGCCACGCGGGTCCGATCGCTGGTCGTCGAGGTCGGGCTGGACCTCGAGCACGGCGTTCGGGTCCTCCTCGTCCTCTGGGGTGTCGCCTCGACGGCGACGGCGGATGTTGCGGAGGATGCCGGCTCCGAAGACGACGACGAGCGCGATCCCGATGACGAGGGTGCCGACGGTCTCCCAGTCGGCGCGGACGCTGGTCGTCATGCCCGTGGGGATGCCGATGGGGACGCCCTGCGCCGAGGTCAGCTGCAGGCCGAGGCTCGTCTCGCCGTTGCCGACCCGGGCTTTCACGGGGATGAGGACGCGGCCCTGCGAGCGGGCGTCGATCTCGGTGGTCTCGATCGCCTCCTCGTCGATGTCGAGGACGGCGTTCGAGGTCGAGGCCTGGATGCGGACGGCGATCGGCCAGGGGAGCTCGTTGCGGACGTACACGGGGATGCTCGAGTCGCGGGAGACCTGCAGGATGCTGCCGGTCGCGTCGATCGACACCAGCGAGAGCGTCCGGTCGGCCTCGGTCATGGCCGCGCCGACGGCGTCGCCCCAGCCGCTGCCGTCTCCGCGCCAGGTCACCGAGAGCAGCGCCAGCACGTCGTTGCGGCTCTTGCCCGACAGCAGCTCCGGCTCCTGCAGCACGGAGGAGAACGCCTCGACCTCGGAGCCGGCGTCGAGCACGTCGCGCACCCGGTCGAGCCGCGACTCCGACTCCGGCGAGTCGACGACGCTCGCGCCCTCGGTCGCGGGGACGGCGAGGGCGGTGGAGAGGGCGACTCCGCGGGCCCAGGGCAGCGACTCGATCGCGTCGAGGGTCTCGGAGAGGCGCGCGGCGCCGATCGCCGAGCCGCGGCCGAGGGTGAGCACGACGTCCGGCGCGGTCCCCTCCTCCTGCACCTCGGCGAGATCGGTGGCGATCTCGGACATGCGGGCGCGCCACTCGGTGTCGTCGGTGGCGGTGGCGGCCGCGTCGAACGCCTCGGTGAGGCGCGAGTCGGCCACGACCAGGTCCGAGTCGCCGACGGTGGCGCGCGAGGTCGTGGTCACCTCCTCCGGCAGCAGGAGACCGGAGGAGGGGACGACCGTGCGGTTCACTCCGCTGGCCGCGTAGACGTCGAGGTCCGACCCCCGGAGGGTGCCCTCGTCGGGCCACGCGACGCTGCCGAGGGAGGTGCTCCAGTCGGAGGCGAGCAGCGACTCGGTGCTCGGACGCGCCGGCAGCTCCTCGGCCGGCTGGTCGGAGTCGACGGCGACCGTGGGCGCCGGGCTGGCGGTGCCGGGGACCGCGGCGAAGCGGGTGTCGTCGATCGCGTACTCGAAGGAGGTGGGAGAGAGGAGGGCGGAGAGCCCGGCCTGCGCCTGGGCCGAGACGTCGGCGTCGGCGTACGGCAGGGCGAAGCGCTCGTTCGGCACGGACTGCAGCCGGTCGAGCCAGTCGAGGGCCGACTCCGGAGCGGCGCTGCCGAGGATCCGGATCGAGGCGAGGATGCGCGGGTCGACCCCGATCGTGACGCCCTTCCCCGCGACCGCGTCGAGCTGCCGGGTGAGGGTCCCCGTGCCGTCGGTGTAGTCGGCGAGGGCCTCGGCCGAGAGCAGGCCGTCGGCCGTGTCCGGGACGGTGAGCGGGACGAGGACGCTGACGCCGGTCTCGCGCTCCGGGGCCACCGCGTCGTCGGTCAGCTCGACGGCGGTGCGAGCGGTCGAGACGACACCACCTGGACCGGTGACCGTGACGAGGACGGCGTGGGTGCCGAGCGCGGTCCGGTCGTTGGAGAAGGGGATCTGGTCGACCGGCACGGTGAGGCCGGCCTCGGCGGTGCTGGAGGGCAGCAGGCGCAGCTGGGCGGTCGCACGGACCGGGTCGGTGTCGTTGTCGGCCTCGGCGTCGAGCCAGTCGTGCAGCTCCGCGCGGGTGTCGAGGGTGGCGTAGGAGAGGGCGACCGTCACGTCGGCGCTGTCGATCGCCTCGGTGGTGCCGTTGCGCACGGCGATCGAGAGCTCGAGGTCCTGGCCGGGCCGCAGGACGCCGTCACTGCCGGCCCCGGCGGTCGTGGTGACGGTGCCGGGAGCGGGCGTCGAGGTCGCCGTCGCGGCGGCGACCGGGGCCGCGAGGGCGGGGGAGGCCACGCCGGTCAGGCCGCGCGCCAGGGCGGCGGCACCCGCCGAGCGGAGCAGGAGGAGGGCCGCCCGCGAGCGGCGGCAGCGGAGCGAGGGGTCGCGCCAATGCATCGGACTCCCGCGGCCTCCATGCGGGTGATTCTACGGGCAGCCCTCCTCGGGGCAGGCGGTGCGTCCGCTGTGCAGGCGGTTCCCCCGCGTAACCCCCTGGCACGGTCACCCGCTGCCGGGACACCCCCCGCCACTAGGATCGTGCGAATGCACAGCGTCCAGACCGCTCTCGAGACCCTCCGCGCGCTCGCGGGGACGCCCACGGTGACGCGGCTGGCGGAGGCGTTCGCAGCCCAGGGCCACGAGCTCGCGCTGGTCGGCGGCCCGGTCCGCGACGCCTTCCTCGGCCACGGCGTGCACGACCTCGACTTCACCACCTCCGCGCGCCCCGACGACATCGTGCGGATCGTCGCTCCGATCGCCGAGGCGCACTGGGACATCGGCCGGGCCTTCGGCACGATCGGCGCTCGCGTGGCCGGCGAGACGGTCGAGATCACGACCTACCGCAGCGACAGCTACGACGGGGTGAGCCGCAAGCCCGAGGTCGAGTTCGGCGACTCGCTCGAGGGCGACCTGGTGCGGCGCGACTTCACGGTCAACGCGATGGCGCTGCGGCTTCCGGAGGTCGTCCTCGTCGATCCCTCGGGAGGAGTGGAGGACCTGCTCGCCGGCCGGCTGCGCACCCCCTCCCCCGCCGACCTCTCCTTCGGCGACGATCCGCTCCGGATGCTCCGCGGCGCGCGCTTCACCTCGCAGCTCGGCTTCCGCACCACCGACGAGGTCGAGTGGGCGATGGCCGAGCTCGCCGGACGGATCGACGACGTCTCGGCGGAGCGCGTGCAGGAGGAGCTGCGGAAGCTCCTCGCGACCGCCTCGCCCCGCGCCGGCCTGGAGCTGCTGGTCGACACCGGTCTGGCCGGTCGCTTCCTCCCGGAGCTGCCCGCGCTGCGCCTGGAGCAGGACGAGCACAAACACCACAAGGACGTTTACACCCACAGCCTCACCGTGCTGGAGAAGGCGATCGCGCTGGAGGAGTCGCGGCACTCCGGAGCCGCGCCCGACGTCGTGGTGCGGCTCGGCGCTCTTCTGCACGACATAGGGAAGCCGGCCACGCGGCGGCTCGAGCCGGGCGGAGCGGTGAGCTTCCACCACCACGACATGGTCGGCTCCAAGCTCGCGATCAAGCGGATGCGCGCACTGAAGTTCGACAACCAGACGACGAAGGACGTGGCCCGCCTCATCGAGCTGCACCTGCGCTTCTTCGGGTACACGGACGGCGCGTGGACCGACTCCGCGGTGCGCCGCTACGTGACCGACGCCGGGCCCCTGCTCGAGCGACTGCACATCCTCACGCGCGCCGACGTGACCACGCGCAACCGCCGCAAGGCCGACCGGCTCGCGCACGCCTACGACGACCTCGAGGCGCGCATCGCGGAGCTCGCCGAGAAGGAGGAGCTCGCCTCCAAGCGCCCCGACCTCGACGGCACGCGGATCATGGAGATACTCGGCCTCGCCCCGGGCCCCGAGGTCGGGCAGGCGTACCGGTTCCTGCTGGAGCTGCGGCTCGAGGAGGGGCCGCTCGGCGAGGAGGTCGCGACGCAGCGGCTCCGCGAGTGGTGGGCGTCGCGCTGAGGCGCTGAGCGGGGCCCCGTGCCCGCCTCGCCCTGCGCCCGGGTGGTGCGCCTCGAGCGGATCCGTCCGGCGCGTCGCGGCGGTCCTGTTGTAGTCTGTACAGGTTGTCCACGACCAGACGCACTCGCGTCCGCGGGAGTGGGCAGATGCTACATACCCTCCTGTCACGGAAATACCGTGGCCGTTCAGTCCGAAGGAGGTGGGTTAGTGACGCATCAGTACGAGATCATGGTCATCCTGGACCCCGAGATCGATGAGCGCACTGTCGCTCCGAGTCTCGACAAGTTCCTCAACGTCATCCGCACCGATGGTGGATCCATCGACAAGGTCGACGTCTGGGGCCGCCGTCGTCTGGCGTACGAGATCAACAAGAAGTCCGAGGGCATCTACGCCGTCGTCGACTTCACGTCGACCTCCGCCGCAGCGAACGAGCTCGACCGTCAGCTGAAGCTGTCCGAGGCCGTCATGCGCACCAAGGTGCTGCGGGCCGAAGAGGGCATCGCCCAGGTCGCTGCCGCCGCGAAGCTCGCCGACGAGAAGGCCGCCCGCAAGGCTGCCAAGGCCTCGGCCGCTCCCAAGGCGTAGCGCTCATGGCCGGCGAGACGATCATCACCGTGGTGGGGAACCTCACCGCCGACCCCGAGCTGCGCTACACGCAGGGCGGGCTCGCGGTCGCGAACTTCACCATCGCCTCCACGCCGCGCACCTTCGACCGTCAGGCGAACGACTGGAAGGACGGCGAAGCGCTGTTCCTCCGCGCCTCCGTCTGGCGCGAGTTCGCCGAGAACGTCGCAGGAACGCTGACCAAGGGCAGCCGCGTCATCGCGACCGGCCGCCTGAAGCAGCGCTCCTACGAGACGAAGGAAGGCGAGAAGCGCACCAGCATCGAGCTCGAGATCGACGAGATCGGGCCCTCGCTGCGCTACGCGACCGCGCAGGTCACGCGCGCCTCCGGTGGAGGCGGACGCGGCCAGGCCGGTGGCGGCCAGGCCAACGGCGGTCAGATCGGCGGCGGCCCGGGCGGCTTCCGCGGCGGCGGTCAGGGGGGCTCCGGCAACGCCCGCCGCAACCGTGGCGCTCCGGCCGCGGCGCCGTGCGCGCCGACCGCTCCCGCCGGTGGCGACGTGTGGAGCACGCCGGGCAGCTACAACGACGAGACGCCGTTCTGAGCCTCGGCTCGGACGCTCTCCTCACCTGAATCACGCCTCCCCCGCACCGCGATCACTCGCGGCGGGGCAGGGGCGAACCAGAATCTAAGGAAACCACTATGGCTGGAAAGAGCAGCGGCGACCGCCGCAAGCCGATCCGCGGCAAGGGCGCGAAGAACGCGGCCCCCGCGAAGTCGGTCCGCGTGGGTGTCATCGACTACAAGGACGTCGCGACCCTCCGCAAGTTCATCTCGGAGCGCGGGAAGATCCGCGCCCGTCGTATCACCGGCGTCTCCGTTCAGGAGCAGCGCCTCATCGCCCGTGCCGTCAAGAACGCCCGCGAGATGGCGCTCCTGCCCTACGCCGGCAGCGGAAGGTAGGTAACGGTAGGTCCAAGGTCATCCTGACCCACGAGGTCGACGGACTCGGCTCGGCCGGCGACGTCGTCGACGTGAAGAACGGGTTCGCCCGCAACTACCTCATCCCTCAGGGCTTCGGCGTCGCGTGGACCCGCGGTGGCGAGAAGCAGGTCGAGCAGATCAAGTCGGCGCGAGCCGCTCGTGAGCACAAGACCATCGAAGAGGCCCAGCACACCAAGCAGGTCCTCGAGGCCAACCGCGTGAAGCTGACGGTCAAGGCCGGCAAGGACGGCCGCCTGTTCGGCTCGGTGAAGACCTCCGACATCGCGAACGCGGTGGCGGCGGCCGGATTCGGCGAGCTCGACAAGCGCAAGATCGTCATCTCGAACGCGATCAAGCACGTCGGCGAGCACGAGGCCGTGGTGCGTCTGCGCGACGACATCCAGGCCACTGTGAAGCTGCAGGTGGTCGCGGCCAAGTAAGGCCGCGAGAACGCCGCGGAGGGCGGTGCGACGGGGCTTCCGAGTCCCCTCGCACCGCCCTTCGTCGTTCCCGTTCTCCACAGCTCCATCCACATACACCCTCCGGCGGGACCAACCTTCACTGTGGTCTTGAGACTCTTTTCCCCACACACCTGTGGAAAGCAGGAAATGCCTGGTCAAAAGCCGGAAAAAACTTGTTGAGGGCCGCTGATCCCACAGGGTTGTCCACACGTTGCCCACAGTGGGCCCGGCGTTTCCCCTCGGTTCTGCACAGCTCTCTCCACAGGGCGGTTTGCGTGCCGCGGGCGGCGGTCCGTAGGGTGGCGCAGCGCCCCGCGAGGGGTGCGGGCAGGCGCCCGTGCGCCGCTGTCGGAGGTCGCTGGTAGACCGGATCCCGGCACCGGCTCGACCGGACGCGCAGCACCCGACAGGAGGAGGCGAAGGCATGACGATCGCGCACCTGGCGGTACCCGGCTCGGACGGACGGGACGGTCGCGGAGACCGCGGCGAGTCACGCGGGAACGAGCGGACCCCTCCGCACGACCTCCTCGCCGAGCAGTCGGCGCTGGGCGGCATGCTGCTCTCGAAGGACGCGGTCGCCGACGTCGTCGAGAGCGTCAAGGGCACCGACTTCTACATCCCCAAGCACGAGATCGTCTTCGACGCGATCCTCGCCCTCTACTCGCACGGCGAGCCGACCGACGTCATCGCGGTCACCGACGAGCTCACGAAGCAGGGCGAGCTGCAGCGGGCCGGCGGCGCCGACTACCTGCACACGCTCACCTCGATGGTCCCCACCGCGGCCAACGCCGGGTACTACGCCTCCATCGTCGCCGAGCGCGCTCTGCTGCGCCGCCTCGTCGAGGCGGGCACCCGCATCGCGCAGATGGGCTACCAGGGCGAGGGCGAGGTGCTCGACCTGGTCAACACGGCGCAGGCCGAGATCTACAACGTCACCGGCTCCGAGACGGCGGAGGACTACGTCCCGCTGACCGACGCGGTGACCGTCGCGATCGACGAGATCGAGGCGGCCGCTCACAAGGACGGCAGCTTCACCGGCGTCCCCACCGGCTTCGCCGACCTCGACGACCTGACCAACGGCTTCCACGCCGGGCAGATGATCATCGTCGCCGCGCGCCCCGCGCTCGGAAAGTCGACGCTGGCGCTCGATTTCGCCCGCGCCGCCGCGATCAAGCACAACATGGCCACGATCTTCTTCTCCCTCGAGATGGGGCGCAGCGAGATCGCGATGCGCCTCCTCTCGGCCGAGGCGTCCGTGCCGCTGCAGCACATGCGGAAGGGCACGGTCGACCAGCGCGACTGGACGACCATCGCCTCCACCCGCGGCCGGATCAACGACGCGCCGCTCTACATCGACGACTCGCCCAACATGACCCTCGTCGAGATCCGGGCGAAGTGCCGCCGGCTCAAGCAGCGGGTCGGGCTCAAGATGGTCGTCATCGACTACCTGCAGCTGATGACCTCCGGCAAGAAGGTCGAGAGCCGCCAGCAGGAGGTCTCGGAGTTCTCGCGTGCCCTCAAGCTCCTCGCGAAGGAGCTGCAGGTGCCGGTCATCGCGCTCTCGCAGCTGAACCGAGGCCCCGAGCAGCGCGCCGACAAGCTCCCCGCCATCTCGGACCTCCGCGAGTCCGGCTCGATCGAGCAGGACGCTGACATGGTGATCCTCCTGCACCGCGAGAGCGACTACGAGAAGGACAACCCGCACGCGGGCGAGGCCGACCTCATCGTCGCCAAGCACCGCAACGGCCCGACCCGCACGGTGACCGTGGGCTTCCACGGCCACTTCTCGCGCTTCGCCGACATCCCGGCGGTCTGACGTGACAGGTGCCGCTGCCGTCCCCGAGCCCGTCGACGTCCCGCTGGGCGGCGGGTCGATCCGCCTGGGCCAGTTCCTCAAGTTCGCGGGGATCCTCTCGGGCGGCGAGGCCAAGGAGGCGGTCGCCGAGGGGATGGTGACCGTCAACGGCGAAGTCGATCTGCGCCGCGGGCGCCAGCTCGTCGTCGGCGACGTCGTCGGGTTCGACCGGAACCGCTTCCGCGTCTGCGAGTGAGCACGGCCGCGCCTCGACGGGTGCGATCGGCCGAGACACCGCGGAACGGATGAGACGCCGCTCAGAGGCGGGCGCGTCGGCGTGTTGAGCGGTGGCTCGGCGCACACTGGCTCCTGGACATCCCGGGACGACAGGAGACGCGCGTGCAGCTCGGCATTCACTTCATGAACTTCACCCTTCCGGGCGGAAGCGCGGGGATCGCGCCGATCCTCGGAGCGACCGCGCGGACGGCCGAGGACGTCGGCTGCGCCTGGTTCACGCTGATGGACCACTACTTCCAGATGGAGCACTTCGCGACGAGCGAGGATCCGATGCTCGAGGGCTACACCTCGCTCGGCTTCGTCGCCGGCCGGACGGAGCGGATGCGGCTGGGGCTCCTCGTCACCGGCGTGACGTACCGCCATCCGGGACTGCTCGCGAAGATCGTCACCACCCTCGACGTGCTCTCCGGCGGGCGCGCGATGCTCGGCATCGGCGCCGCCTGGTACGAGCGCGAGCACCTCGGGCTCGGCGTGCCGTACCCGCCGCTGAAGGAGCGGTTCGAGCGGCTGGAGGAGACGCTGCGGATCTGCCGTCAGATGTGGAGCGACGACGACGGGCCGTTCGAGGGGACGCACTACCGGCTGGCCGAGACGCTGAACCACCCGGCGCCGATCCAGCAGCCCGGCCCGCCCATCCTCATCGGCGGCGGAGGCGAGAGGAAGACGCTGCGGCTGGTCGCTCAGTACGGCGACGCCTGCAACCTGTTCGGCACCGGCGCGGACGACGTGGCGCACAAGCTCGACGTGCTGAAGCGGCACTGCGACGACCTCGGGCGCGACTACGCGACGATCACGAAGACCATCACCGGGGGCGGCGATCCGATCGGCGACCCCGACGGCTTCGTCCGCGCGATGGAGGAGTACGCGGCGCTGGGGATCGACCACGTGCAGCTGGCCCCGGCCGGGCCGGATCCGGAGGGGTACGTCGCCCGGCTGGGCGAGGGCGTGATCGAGCGGGTGGCGGCTCTCGGCTGAGGGTTCCCGGGCAGCCGCGCGGCACTCCGACCGGTTCGGGTGCCGCGGGCGTCACCGCTGATCCGCTCCGCCGGCCGGGTCCGCCGTCACCGGCGCGAGGACTCCGGTGGCGAGGATGTCCCGGGTCGGGGGACGTCGTCGGCGGATCCTGCCCCCGTCAGGGTCGCGGCGTAGAGACGGGCGAGGAGCGCGACCTACGGTTCGAGCCTCCCACCTCGGGTTATTGAGCTCACGCTGACGTGGGCAGATCGCTGGCCTCATGCCGCACGTGTCCTCTCGCACCTCGCTCCGCCGTCATCGGCAGAACCGCAGAAGAGGGGCGATCGGGACGGGTGTCGTCCTCGCCGTCGTCGGCGCCGCGCTCTTCGCCGGCGTCTCGGCGCAGGCGGCCACGGCTCCGGACCTCGGCACGGCGGAGGACTACTCGGTCCTGGCCGCGTCGACCGTGACGAACACGGGGTCGAGCGTCCTGGACCAGAGCGTCGGGGTCAGCCCGCTGACCGCCGTCACCGGATTCCCGCCCGGACGGACGGACGGACGGAGTGATCCACCGCGGAGACGCGGAGGCGGCTCAGGCCCAGGCCGACGTGGGCACCGCCTACGGACAGCTCGCCTCGCAGGCGACGACCGCGCAGATCGGCGCCGAGATCGGCGGCAGCACGCTGAAGCCCGGGGTCTACACCGCGGCCGGACCGGTCGGCGTGACGGGGACGCTCACGCTCGACGCCGAGGGCGTCAACGAGGCGGTCTTCGTGATCCGCGCCGCGTCGACGCTGACGACGGCCTCGTCGAGCACGGTGGCCCTGATCAACGGAGCGCAGGCCTGCAACGTCTACTGGCAGATCGGCAGCTCCGCGACGCTCGGCACCGACTCGGACTTCGTGGGCTCCGTGCTCGCCTCGGCCTCGATCACGGTGACGACGGGCGTCTCCGTCGAGGGCCGCGCACTGGCCCGCACGGGAGCGGTCACGCTCGACTCCAACGACTTCACCGAGCCGGGCTGCGAGCCCTCCGACGGCGGACCGTCGCCGACGGCTACGCCGACCATCACGCCGACCGTGACGCCGACCGTGACGCCGACGGTCACGCCGACCGTGACCCCGACGGTCACGCCGACCGTGACGCCGACCGTGACCCCGACCGTGACGCCGACCGTGACGCCGACGGTCACGCCGACCGTGACCCCGACGGTCACGCCGACCGTGACCCCGACGGTCACGCCGACCGTGACGCCGACCGTGACCCCGACGGTCACGCCCACCGTGACGCCGACGGTCACGCCGACAGTCACGCCGACCGTGACCCCCACGGTCACGCCGACCGTGACGCCCACGGTCACGCCGACGGTGACCCCGACCATCACTCCGACCGTGACCCCGACGGTCACACCCACTGTCACGCCGACCGTGACCCCCACCGTCACGCCGACCGTGACGCCGACGGTCACACCCACTGTCACGCCGACCGTGACTCCCACCGTCACCCCGACGGTGACTCCCACCGTCGTGCCGACGGTGACTCCGACGATCGCGCCCACCGTCACTCCGACGGTGACTCCGACGATCGCGCCCACCGTCACTCCGACGGTGACTCCGACGATCGCGCCCACCGTGGCTCCGACGGTCACGCCGACGACCACGCCGACGGCGACCCCGACCGTGGCTCCGACGGCGACCCCCACCCCCACGCCGACCGCGACGCCCACGGCCTCGCCCACTCCGACCGCGACCACAGCGCCGCGACCGGCGCCCTCCCACGCCGGGGTCGTTCCCGTATCCGGGTCGAACGGTCCCCGCGGTCCGGCTCTCGCCTCGACCGGAGTGGACGCCGCAGCGACGGCGACCGCCGGAGTGCTGGGCCTGCTCGCCCTGGTCGGCGGCGGTCTGATGCTCCTCACCCTCCGACGCCGCGGTGAGCGCACCGGCAGCTGATCCCGGCTGATCACCGGCAGCTGATCACCGCCAGGCCGTGCGCCGGACTCCCGAGGGGTCCGGCGCACGTCTGCGCCCACGATCGCGCTCCGCCCGTCTCTCGGGTGTCCTCGCCGATGCGCGCAGGCCCGCTCGTGCGTCGAGACGCCGCTCCGAGTGTCGGGACATCGCGGTAGGGGCAGTGCCTCGGGGCGGAAGGCGGCATGCGAGGAGTGCGCGACCGCTCTGCTCGGAACGCGGGCGTCCGCTCGATGCCGGGGTCCGCTCCGCCCGGTCGTCAGACCCCGGCCAGCTCGGCTCGGAGGGGCGGGTCCGCGCCGATGCGGGAGGCGGTGACTCCCGCCGCCCGGGCCGCCCACCGGCCCGCCGCGAGGAGGGCGTCCTCGTCGAGAGCGGTGGTCCCGCTGTCGAGGAGGGCGTCGATCAGCCCGGCCATCGCCGTGTCGCCGGCGCCGATGGTGTCCGCGACGGCGATGCGGGAGGCGGGGACGACGACCCGGGCCCGGCGGGACGCGAGGACCATGCCCTCGCCGCCCCGCGTGACGACCGCCAGCGAAGGGCCGGCAGCCAGGAGGCGGTCGAGGACGGCGTCGACGGAGTCGCCGGGGTGGAGCCACTCGGCGTCCTCGTCGCTCAGCTTCACCAGATGGCAGCGCCGGAGGAGCCGCTCGAGGACGCGGTGGACCTCGGCGCGCGGAGGGAGCACCTCGGGCCGGATGTTGGGGTCGAGGCTGACGGAGGTCCCGGGCGGCAGACGGTCGAGCAGGTCCGCGACCGTGTCTGCGCCGGGATGCAGGAAGGCGGCGATCGACCCGGTGTGGAGGTGCGCGGCTCCGTCGGGATCGACGCGGTCCGGGTTCCAGCTGAGGTCGAACTCGTACCGGGCCGACCCGTCGGCGCCGATGACCGCCGCCGCGGTCGACGTGGTGCCGCGCGCGGGCGCCGACACCGCGACTCCGGACTCCTCCAGGTGCGCTCGGGCCCGGCGTCCGCGCTCGTCGTCGCCCAGGGCGGTGGCGAAGCGGACGGAGCGGCCGAGCCGGGAGAGGGCGACGGCGACGGTCGCGGGCGAGCCGCCGACGTGCTCCGACCGGCTCCCGTCCCGCTCGACGACGTCGACGACGGTCTCGCCGACGACGAGGACGCGAGAGCCGGAGCCCGAGCCGGGCCCGCTCACTCCGCCGCCGCGCGGACCTGCAGCGTCGTGAACGGCGCCGACGGGAAGACGAGCTGGGTGAGGGTGCTGAGACCCCCGCCGAGGAACACCTCGACCACCGAGGCGTCGACGACGATGCGGACCGGGATCCGCCCCGACTCGTCCGGCGCGGGCAGCGGAGCCCAGTCGACCGAGGGGAAGGACGCCGCGAAGTCCACCGCGCCGCTGCGCGTGCGGTCGCAGGTCAGCACTCCCTCGTCGCCGTCGACCGTGAGCACCACTTCGTCGTCGGTCGTGCCGGTGAGCAGGCGCAGCTCGGTGCGGTCGCCGGGGAGGCGGGACACGTCGACGTCGAAGACGCGGACGTCGCGGGACGCCGGCCCGGTCGGCAGGACCGCCCGCTGCGCGAGGCGGAGACGGCCGTCGGCCCCGCGGACGAGGTCGAGCTCGCGCACGAGCGACATGGACGAGCGCCACGGGCCGGTGGGCGTCTCGTTCGCGTAGTCCCAGTTGCTGGCCCACGCGACCGTGAGGCGGCGGCCCTCGGGAGCGTCGTTGAAGGAGACGGCCGCGTAGTAGTCCCGGCCGTAGTCGAGCCAGTCGTAGTCGGCGGGGTCCTCGGACGCGCTGATCCGGTCGGCGATGAACTCGGCTCCGTCGAAGTCGCCGAGGTAGTACTGGCTGCCGGAGCCGCCGGCGATGCCGCCCGGGTTGAGGCTCACGATCATCATCCAGCGGACCTCGTCGGTGCCGCGCACGCGCAGCGGGAAGAGGTCCGGGCACTCCCAGACGCCGCCCGTGGCATGGGCGGGGCCGAAGTGGGAGCGCCGGGTCCACGCGATCAGGTCGGGCGAGGTGTAGACCGCGACGCGGCGGTCGACCGCCTCGACGGCGACCATCACCCAGTGGCCGTCGTCCCCGCCGAACCAGAAGACCTTCGGATCGCGGAACTCCGCGGAGCCGATGTCGAGGACGGGGTTGCCCGCGTACCGGGTCCAGGTGGCGCCGTCGTCGACGCTGTAGGCGAGCGCCTGGGCCTGCGAGGCCCCGGTGCCGTCCGGGAGGGCGTGGCGGGCGGCCGTGTAGACCGCGACGAGGGCCGTCTCGCCGGGGCCGGCGAAGCCCGCCGTGTTGCGGACGTCGGCGACCGCGCTGCCGGAGAAGGCCATCTCGCCGTCGAGGACGGGGATCGCGACGGGCTGCTCGCTCCACGACACCAGATCGGTCGAGGTCGCGTGGCCCCAGGACATGTTGCCCCAGGTGCTGCCGGTCGGATTGTTCTGGAAGAACAGGTGGTAGGTGCCGTTGTGGAAGAGGAGCCCGTTCGGGTCGTTCAGCCAGGTGGATCGGGCGGTGAAGTGGGCGGACGGACGCCAGGCGTCGGTCGTCGTGGTGATGGTCACAAGGGCTCCTGAGGAGAGGGGTTCGGTGCGGCCGGACGAGGGGCGCGGGCGGCTGCCGCCCGCGCCCCCGGGAACTACTCGCCGCCGTTCTGGAAGCGGTCGTAGGCCTGCTGGTACGTCGCGGTCACGTCGGAGGCGCCCATCGACTCCAGCTGCGAGACGTAGGAGTCCCACTCGCTGTCGACGGTCCCGTTGACGATCCAGGCGGCGAACTTCTCCTTCACCAGGGTGTTGATGTCGGTCAGCGCGTACGAGACGCGGTCGAGCTCGTCGTTCGAGAGCATCACCGGCGGGTAGGCGTCGTTCGCCTTGTAGGGGAGGTAGTACTCGTTCACCAGGTCCTGGCGCTCCTTCGCGCGCGGCTCGGGGGCCACGACGGTCTCGAAGTCCTTCTCGGTGGTGATCTTCGGGCCGCCCGGGGCGACCTTCTGGCGGCGCTCGCCCTCGGCCTCGCCGGCGGCGGCGGGGATCTGCACGAGGAGGCCGGTGGCCTCGTCCTTCTGGAGGGTGACGCCGAGGGGTCCCCAGCTGCTCTGGGCGCTCATCTCGGGGTCGAAGAGGCGGTCGGCCCAGCGCATCGTGGCGGCGGGGTACTCGTTGGAGCGGGTGATCGCCATCGCGCCGCGGTTGATCTCCTGGTTGCTGGTGACGCTGGCGCGCTTCTCGCCGTCGACGCCCTCGAGCACGCCGAGGATCGCGTAGTCGCCGAGGCGGTCCTCGCCGACCATCTCCTTCGCCTCCCACCAGAAGAAGGAGCCGAGGACCGGGGTGTCGGCCTTGCCCTTGGAGAGGAAGGCGACGTCGTCCTGCGAGAACGACTCGGGGTCGATGAGCCCGTCGGCGTACCAGTCGGAGAGCGCCTCGACGCCCTGCTTGTAGCCGTCGGTGTCGGCCGTGAACTGCACCTTCCCGTCGACCACGATGCGGTGGTCGTTGTTCTCCGGCTGGCCGCCGAGCGCCGCGATCAGGTCGTGCGGGTTGCCGCAGAAGGAGTCGGTGCGGAAGGACAGCGGGATCTCGTCGGCCTTGCCGTTGCCGTTGGGGTCGCCGGTTCTGAAGGCCTCGAGCGCGGCCCGGTACTCCTCGATCGTCGTCGGCATCGGGAGGCCGAGTGCGTCGAGCCAGGCGGTGTTGATGAAGAGGAAGTTCGGGTACTGGAGGATCCCGAGCTCCTCGACCGAGGGCAGCGTGTAGATGTGGCCGTCCGAGGCGGTGAGCGCGGCGCGGATGTCGGGCCGGTCCTCGAGGATCGCGGAGAGGGTCGGCGCGTGCTCCTCGATCAGGTCCTCGAGGGGCAGGAGCGTGCCGTTCTCGCCGTACTGCACGATCTCGGCGTCGGTGAGGCCCGAGTTGAACAGCACGTTCGGCACGTCGTCGCTGGCGAGGAGGAGGTTCTTCTTCTCGGCGTAGACCTGCTCGGGGAGGTTCTTCCAGTCGATCGAGATGTTGGTGTCCTCCTCCCACTGCTGCACGAGCTGCATCGAGGAGTAGTCGGGGGACAGGGCGGACTTGGTGCCGCCGAAGGTCAGCGACAGCGTGTCGTCGACGATCGGCAGGCCGGTCTCGTTGAAGCCGACCTCGCTCGAGCGGTCCTGGACGGGGTCGTTCCCGCCGCCGGTCGTGCAGCCGGCCAGGAGCAGTCCGCCGGAGAGGGCGAGTGCGGTGGTGGTGAAGAAACTGCGGTGTCTCATCGTTCGTGTTCCTCTTGTCGAAAGGGTGGTGCGGGAGGGGTGGAGGGTCAGCTCTTCACGGCGCCGAGAAGGGCGCCCTTGGTGAAGTGCTTCTGCATGAAGGGCAGGACGATCAAGAGGGGGATCGTCGAGACGACGATCATTCCGTACTTGATCAGCTCGCCCAGGCGCTGGGCGGCGGCGTAGGAGTCCATCGCTCCGGAGCCGCCTGCGGAGGTGACCTCGGACTGGATCAGGACGTTGCGCAGCACCAGCTGGAGCGGGTACTTGCTCTCGTCGTCGAGGTAGATCAGGGCGTCGAAGAAGGCGTTCCAGTTGGCCACGAGGTGGATCATGATCATGAGGAAGATCAGCGGCTTCGACAGCGGCAGGACGATGCTGAAGAAGAAGCGGAAGTCGCTCGCGCCGTCCATCTGAGCGGCGTCGCGCAGCTCGCCCGGCACGTTGTTCTCGAAGAAGGCGCGGGCGATGATCAGGTTCCAGACCCCGACCGCGCCGGGCAGGACCACGGCCCAGATCGTGTCCAGCATCCCGAGGTCGCGCACCACCAGGTAGCGGGCGATCAGGCCTCCGTCGATGAACATCGTGAGGATGAAGATCAGGAGGAAGACGGTCCGCCCGTAGAGGTCCTTCCTCGACAGGGCGTAGGCCGCGCAGAGGATCGTGCTGACGCTGATCGCGGTGCCGACGACCGTGTACAGGACCGAGTTGCCGAAGCCCTGCCAGATCGCGCCGTCCGAGAAGATCCGCCCGTAGCCCTCGAGAGTGAAGCCGGCCGGCCAGAGCCAGACGTTCCCGTTGAGGATCTGCGACGGCTCGCTGAACGAGGCGATCACGATGAAGTACATCGGGTAGACGATCGCGACGATCGCCAGGAGCAGGACGGCGATCGCGATCGTGTTGAACACGGGGTCCGCGTACCGTCCGGTGCGCTTCGCCGGGGCGGTGCGGCGAGGGGGAGTCGGTGCCGACGGCTCGCGGACGGCGCGGTCGGGGTGGATGGTCTGTGTCATGGCGTCGTCACCAGAGGCTCGATTGGCCCGCACGGCGGGCGACCTGGTTGAAGGTCGCCAGCAGGACGAGGTTGATCAGGGAGTTGAAGAGGCCGATGGCGGCCGAGTAGCTGAACTGCGCCTGCTGCAGCCCCGCCTTGTAGACGTAGGTCTGGATCACCTCGGAGGTCGGGAGGTTGAGGTCGGTCTGCATGAGCAGGACCTTCTCGAATCCGAGGTTGAAGAGATTGCCGATCGCCAGGATGAACAGGATCGTGATCACCGGCAGGATGCCCGGGATGTCGATGTGGCGGATCCGCTGCCACTTGCTCGCTCCGTCGACGCGGGCGGCCTCGTGCAGAGCCGGGTCGATCGCGGTGAGGGCGGCGAGGTAGACGATCATCGAGAACCCGGCGTTCTGCCAGATGTCGGAGCCGATGTAGAGGGGCCGGAACCAGTCCGGCGAGCCCATGAAGAACACCGGCTCTCCCCCGAGGGCGACGATCGCGCTGTTCACGATCCCGGACCGCGGCGAGAAGAGCAGGTGGATCATGCCCACGACCACGACGACCGAGATGAAGGACGGCGAGTAGAGCACCGTCTGCGTGAACTTCTTGAACCGCTCGCTCTGCAGCTGGTTGACGATCAGCGCGAGCACGATCGGCACCGGGAAGGCGATGAGCAGCCCCAGGGCGTTCACCGTCAGGGTGTTCTCGATCAGGCGCCCGAACTGGAACGACGAGACGAAGCGGGTGAAGTTGTCCCAGCCCACCCACGGGCTGCCCGAGAAGCCGAGCGACGGGTTGTAGTCGCGGAAGGCGATCTGAGCGCCGTACATCGGCCAGTACTTGAACAGCGCCACGAAGACGAGCGCCGGGGTCAGTAGTACGTATAACTGCCAGGAGCGCAGGGCGCGCCTCGCAGCTGAGCGGAGGCGCTGCCTCGGTCTCAGGATTCGCCGTGGCCGGGGGATCCCGGGGGCGGACTTCATCGTCGTCATGCGCGCACCTCTGCACTCGTCACCGATCCGCGGAGGACCGGTGAGCAATGGATGGGATGGGGTCGGGGCTCCTCGCGCGGTTCCGCGAGGAGGAGGGAGACGGCGTCGCGGGCCATGCGCTCGTGGGGGAGCGCGACGGTCGTGAGGCCGGGGTCGAGGTAGGAGGCGAGGGTCTCCTGGTCGTCGAAGCCGACGATGGAGCAGTCCTCGGGCACGCGGAGGCCGCGCGCCTCAAGAGCCCGGTAGGCGCCCCAGGCGGTGCGGTCGTTGCCGCAGAAGATCGCGGTGGGGGGATCGGCCTCGTCGAGGAGCTCCGCGGTGAGCGCGAGGCCGTCCTCGACGGTGCCGCCGGAGCCGTGCCGGACGAGGCGGGGGTCCACGGTGAGGCCCGCCTCCTCGAGGGCGCGGCGGTAGCCCGCCCGCCGTCCGACACCCGCAGGGAGGTCGCTGTCGGCGGGCTGGATGTCGATGTAGGCGATGCGGCGGTGGCCGGCGCCCGTCAGCTGGCTGGTGGCGGTGTACCCGCCCTCCTCCTCGTCCGGGAAGACGCTCGAGAAGCGCCCGCCGGCGGACTGCGCGTTCACGACCACGGTGGGCACGTCCCCCAGCGCCTCCGGCACCTCGACGACGCGGTGGTACATCGAGGCGTAGATGACGCCGAGCACGCGGTACGACAGCATCATGTCGATCGCCGACTCCTCGAGGGCGCGCTCGCCGAAGGTGTCGACGCTGAGGATGATGTGGCCGCTCTCCCAGGCCCGCATCTGCGCGCCCTTCAGCAGGCGGCCGGCGAAGGGGGAGCTGGCGACCTCGTCCGAGACGAAGCCGATCATGCCCGACTGCCCGCTGCGGAGCGACTTCGCGAAGGCGTTGGTGCGGTAGCCGAGATCCTCGACCGCCTCCATCACGCGGGCTCGGGTGGCCTCGGTGACGCGGTTGCCGGGAGCGTTGTTGAGCACGAGGGACACGGTGGCCTGGGAGACGCCGGCGCGCTCCGCGACCTGCCTCATCGTCGCCGTCCGTCCGGCCATGACCCACCTCCTCGTGGTCTCGGTTATTCGTATAACTGGAAAATACACATCCGAGAGCGCGGCGTCAACATCCGATTCCGCGAGCCCCGGTCGGCACGTCGCGGGAACGCAGGGGTCGTCGTTCCGGAGCTCGAGTGCGACGACGTCCGCGTTCTCGCGGAGGGCGGGGGCGTCAGCCGGAGGACTCCCGCGGCACGAGGCGGACGGGCATGGCCTGCACGCCTGCGGTCGGACGTCCGTGGATCGCGTTCGAGAGCTCCTCCGCGGCGGCGCGGCCGAGCGTGTCGAGCATCATGTCGATGCTCGAGAGCGGCGGGCGGGCGGCCTCGACGAGGAGGTCCCAGTTGTCGAAGCCGACGACGGCCACGTCCTGCGGCACCCGCCGGCCGGTCTCGCGCAGGTGGTCGAGCGTGCCGCGGGCGATCTGGTCGCTCGCGCAGATGATCGCGTCGAGGTCCGGATGCGCGCGCAGCAGCGTCTCGGCGCACTGGCGGCCCCAGCTCTCGGACCACTGCCCGAAGAGGACGCCGCCGCCGACCAGCGGCAGCCCCGCCTCCGTCAGCGCCTGCTCGACGCCCCGGGCGCGGTCGTGGGCGGCGGTGTAGCTCGGCTCGCCGTTGACGAGAGCGATCCTCGTCCGTCCGCGCTCGATCAGGTGGCGGGCGGCGAGGACGCCGGCCTGCACGTTGTCGGGCGTGAAGGAGGAGTCGCGCGGATCCTCCGAGGGCGCATAGGCGTAGACGACCGGCACCGGGATGGTGCGCGTGATCGAGGGGCGCGGGTTCGTCGTCCGGCCGAGCACCACGATCCCGTCGACGCGCTTGGCGAGCAGGTTCTTGATGTGGTGCTGCTCGCGGATCGAGTCGCCGCGGGCGTCGCAGAGGAGCACCGACGTCGATCCGGCGCCGAACGCGTCCTCGGCGCCGAGCAGCACGGGGAGCACGAAGCGGTTGTCGAGGTCGTTCGTGAGCATCCCGATGGTGCCCGTGCGCCGGGAGTTGAGGGCCTGCGCGAACGGGTTCGGGGTGAAGGAGAGGGCCTCGGCGGCGTCCAGCACGCGCTGGCGGGTCTCGGCGCGCACCTGGTCGCGGCCGTTGAGCGCCTTGGAGGCTGTGGCGATCGAGACGCCGGCGGCGGCCGCCACGTCGGTGAGCGTGATGGTGCCGGTGGGCTTGCGTGGTGGCACCGCGCCTCCGTTCCGGGCCCGGCGGGCCGCCGCGTCGATCCTCGCACGACTCCGGCGAAAAACCGAAAAGACCGAAAAGGTCGCATCTCTTGACGCGCTGACCGCCCCTGCCTAGGTTTACCCGACAAAAAGTAGTTTCGGCCCGGCGCAGACGATCGGGACGACTGCCGAGGAATCCGTCAACGACGAAGGGATCATCCGTGAAGACGAGGAAGCACGCTCGGGGCCTCGCCGCCGCCGTCCTGCTGGGGACGGCCGCCGCCGCACTGACCGGCTGCGCGAGCGGCTCCGGGGGAGACTCCGGCTCCGCCGCGGGAGGCAGCTACACGTTCTGGGACCCGTACCCCCAGTTCGACGAGTCGTCCGACTGGGCGAAGCTCATCGACTCCTGCGGGACCGAGGCCGGCGTCACCGTCGAGCGCACCGGCTACGACACCACCGACCTGACCAACAAGGCGCTGCTCGCCGGTCAGCAGGGCAACTCGCCCGACCTCCTGCTCGTCGACAACCCCGTTGTCTCGACGCTCGCGGAGTCGGGCATCCTGACCACGACCGCCGAGTCCGGGCTCTCCACCGAGGGGATCGACGCGAACATCCTCGCGGCCGGTCAGACCGGCAGCTACACCTTCGGCGTGCCGAACGGCGCCAACACGCTCGCGTTCCACAACAACAAGGCCGGGCTCGAGAACGCCGCCGTCGACGCCGCCTCCATCACCGACTGGGCCGGGCTGACCGACGCGCTCGAGAAGGTCACCGCCTCCGGCGGCAAGGGCATCACGTTCTCCGGCATCGGCACGGAGGAGGGGACCTTCCAGTTCCTGCCGTGGTTCTGGGGCTCCGGCGCCGAGCTGACCGACCTCGACTCGCCCGCCGCGGTCGACGCCGTCTCGCTCTGGAGCGACTGGCTCGAGAAGGGCTACGCGCCCAACTCTGTGATCGGCAACACGCAGACCACGAGCTGGCAGGAGTTCGAGACCGGCGAGTACGCGTTCGGCGAGAACGGCACCTGGCAGCTGGCCAACGCGAAGGCCTCGGGCATCGACTACGGCGTCCTGACCATCCCGTCGAAGGACGGCGGAGCGGCCCCCGCACCGACGGGAGGCGAGTTCCTCACCCTCCCGGTGCAGTCGGACACGGCGCGCTACGAGCCCTCGAAGAAGATCGCCGAGTGCCTGACCTCGACGGAGAGCCTGGTCACGACCGACAACACGCTCTCGTACATCGCGCCGACGGCCGAGGCGCAGCAGGAGCAGGTCGCCGGCAACGCCGACCTCGAGCCGTGGGTCACCGCCGTGCAGGCCGCGAAGGGCCGCACCTCGGACGACCTCGGCACGAAGTACCCGAAGATCTCGGAGCAGCTGTGGGGCGCGGTGCAGACCGTGCTCAGCGGCTCGCAGTCTCCCGAGGACGCCCTGAAGGCCGCCCAGTCGGCCGCCGAATCCGCCACGAAGTAGGACGACCGGGGGCTCCCGCTCCCCGAACGAGGTCCCCCCGGCCGGTGCTCCGCGCACCGGCCGGGGGGACGGGAGAGACCATGACCACTGCCACCGAGACCGCCCGCCTCCTGCGGCGCGGCACCGAGCCGCCGGCCCCGCCCGCCCCGGCCGCCGAGAGCCGTCGGCGCCGCCGGCGCCCCGAGGGCGGCCGCCTGGTCGCGTGGGCGTTCCTCGCCCCGCTCGTCGCCTACCTGCTCGTCTTCTACGCGTTCCCGCTCTACCGCAACCTCGAGCTGAGCCTGAAGGACTACACGGTCCGCTCGTTCGTGCAGGGGAACGCGCCCTTCGTCTGGTTCGACAACTACGTCCAGGTGTTCCAGGACGCGACCTTCGGCCCGGCGCTGCTGCACACGGCGATCTTCACCGGCGTCTCGCTCCTCTTCCAGTTCACGCTGGGGCTGGCGCTCGCCGTGTTCTTCTACCGCCGCTTCCCGCTCGCGAGCACGCTCCGGGCGCTGTTCCTGGTGCCGTGGCTCCTGCCGCTGATCGTCTCGGCCTCGACCTGGTCGTGGATGCTCAACAGCGACTCCGGCATCGTGAACGCGTTCCTGGAGTCGTTCGGGATCGGCCAGATCAACTGGCTCACCTCGCCGACCACCTCGCTGATCGCGGTCCTGATCGCGAACATCTGGATCGGCATCCCGTTCAATCTGGTGATCCTCTACTCCGGCCTGCAGAACATCTCGCAGGACCTCTACGAGGCGGCCTCGCTCGACGGCGCGACCGGCGCCCAGCAGTTCTGGCGGATCACGCTGCCGCTGCTGCGGCCGGTGTCGGCGATCACGATCCTGCTCGGCCTCGTCTACACGCTGAAGGTGTTCGACATCATCTGGATCATGACGAAGGGCGGCCCCGCCGACTCCTCGACCACGCTCGCCACCTGGACGTACCAGCTCGGCTTCGGCTCGATGCTGCCCGACTTCGGACCGGCCGCGGCCGTCGGCAACCTGCTGATCATCCTGGCCCTCGTCTTCGGCCTCGTGTACATCCGGGTCCAGCGGAAGCAGGCCGACTCGTGACCGCCCGCCGCCCCTGGTACCTGACGGTGGTCGGGATCGCCCTCACGGCGGTCATGCTGTTCCCCGTCTACTGGATGATCAACGTCTCCCTCACTCCGACCGGCTCGATGCGGAAGGATCCGCCGGACTGGTTCCCGTTCTCGCCCACGTTCACCGGCTACCAGGCGGTGCTGAGCGAGCAGCTGCCCTACCTGGGCACCAGCCTCGTCGTCGGCCTCGGAACGGTGCTGCTGACCGTGGCGATCGCCGCTCCCGCCGCCTACTCGCTGGCGAAGCTGCGGCCCCGCGGCGGGCAGGCCCTCTCGTTCGTGCTGCTGATCGCGCAGATGATCCCGGCGATCATCATGGCGATGGGCTTCTACGCCATCTACCTCAACCTGGGACTGCTCAACTCGATCCCGGGCCTGATCGTGGCCGACTCCACCATCGCGGTGCCGTTCGGCGTGCTGATCTTCACGGCCTTCATGTCGGGGATCCCCGACGAGCTCACCCAGGCGGCGCGGATGGACGGAGCGAGCGCCTGGCGCACCTTCACCTCGGTGATCATGCCGATCAGCCGCAACTCCGTGGTCACCGTCTCGCTGTTCGCGTTCCTCTGGGCCTGGTCGGACTTCATCTTCGCCTCGACGCTCGACAGCGGCGGCAAGCTCCAGCCGATCACCCTCGGCATCTACAAGTACATCGGCAACAACAACCAGGAGTGGAACTCGATCATGGCGACCGCCGTGGTCGCCTCGCTCCCGGCCGCCGTCCTCCTCGTCGTCGCCCAGCGGTACGTCTCGGCGGGAGTCACCGCCGGCGCCGTCAAGGACTGACCCGTCCCTCCAAGGAGACACCGTGACCCTCACCGCCCCCACCGCCACCGCCCTCGGCGGCCCGGTCGCCCCCTCGCGGAGCGTGCTCCGGCCGCTCCGCCAGGACGAGATCAGCCTCACCGGCGGCTTCTGGAAGCACTACCAGGACCTCAACTCCTCCGCCGTCATCGAGCACTGCCGCTCGTGGATCGAGCGCGTCGGCTGGGCCGGCAACTTCGACCGCGCTGCCGACGGCTCGATCTCGTCCGCCGAGGGCGGCGACGCGCACGCGGGCATCGAGTTCGTGGACTCCGAGGTCTACAAGCTCCTCGAGGCCATGGCCTGGGAGCTCGGCCGGAGCGACGACACCGGGCTGCAGGAGCGGTACGACGACCTCGTCGCGCGGGTCGCCTCCGCCCAGGACCCGGACGGCTACCTGCACACGAGCTTCGGCCGGCCCGGCCAGCGTGCGCGCTACTCCGACCTGGAGTGGGGCCACGAGCTGTACAGCTTCGGGCACCTGATCCAGGCCGCCGTGGCGCGGCTCCGCACCGGGCACGACGACCTCCTGCCGCAGGTCGCCCGGCGCCTCGCCGACCACGTGCACCGCGAGTTCGGGCCCGAGGGGAGGGTCGCCGTGTGCGGCCACCCCGAGATCGAGCCGGCGCTCGCCGAGCTGGCGCGGGCGACGGGGGAGGAGCGCTACCTCGAGCTGGCCCGCCTCTTCGTGGAGCGGCGCGGGACGGGGACGCTGAAGCCGATCGCGTTCGGCGCCGAGTACTTCCAGGACGACGTGCCCGTGCGCGACGCGGAGGTGCTGCGCGGCCACGCGGTGCGCGCCCTCTACCTCGCCTCCGGGGCTCTCGATGTCGCGGTCGAGACCGGCGACGCCGAGCTGGAGGAGGCGGTCCGCCGCCAGTGGGAGGCGACCGTCGAGCGGCGCACCTACGTCACGGGCGGGATGGGCTCGCACCACCAGGACGAGGCGTTCGGCGCCGACTACGAGCTGCCGCCGGATCGCGCCTATGCCGAGACCTGCGCGGCGATCGGCTCCACGATGCTCAGCTGGCGGCTCCTGCTCGGCTCGAACGAGCACCGCTACGCGGACCTGATGGAGCGGACGCTGCTGAACGCGGTGCTCCCCGCCACCCGCGACGACGGCCGCGCCTTCTTCTACACGAACACGCTGCAGCAGCGCGTCGACGGAGTGGCGCCGGACGAGTCGCGCGAGACCGACCGCGCGCAGTCCAGCCTCCGCGCGCCCTGGTTCTGGGTCTCGTGCTGCCCGACCAACACCGCCCGCACCCTCGCGAGCGTCGAGCTCGGCTTCGCGACCGCCACCGACGACGGGGTGCAACTCCACCAGTACGGCGCGTACGAGGTGCGCACGGGAGGCGTCGCGCTGCGCGTCGAGACGGAGTACCCGGCCGACGGCGAGATCGTCGTGCGGATCCTCGAGGACGCGGAGTTCGCGCTGACGCTGCGGGTGCCGCCGTTCGCGCGGGGCTCGGCGCTGCTCGACGGCGAGCCGGTCTCGACGCCGACCGTCACCGTCCGCCGGGCGTTCTCCGCCGGCGACACCGTGCGGCTCTCGCTGCCGATGACGGCCCGCTTCGTCGCCCCGCACCCCCGGATCGACGCGGTGCGCGGCCAGGTCGCCCTCGAGCGCGGGCCGTTCGTGCTGGCGATCGAGTCGCTCGACCTGCCCGAGGGCCTGGACACCGAGCACATCGCGGTCGACGCCTCGGTGCCGCCCGTCGTGACGGCGGAGGGAGCGCGCGTGTCCCTGGTGGCGCGGGAGGCGGCTCCCGGCTGGCCCTACGGTTCCGTGCCGGTGGAGGAGGGGCGCCGCTTCGAGGCGGAGTTCCGGCCGTACCACCGCTGGGCGAACCGCGGACCGTCGACGATGCGGATCTGGACGCCGACGGCCTGACCCAGCGGCGCTCGCGAGAACGCAGAAGTCGTCGCACTCGAGCGCGAGTGCGACGACTTCTGCGGAGTGGCTGCCGTCGCGGCGCCTGCGCTCAGATCCAGCCGCGCTCGCGGGCCTCGATGACCGCGCGCTGGCGGGTGTCGACGTCGAGCTTGCGGAGGATCGACGAGACGTGGTTGCGGACGGTGCCGGAGGAGAGGTGCAGCGCCGCGCCGATCTCGCCGATCGTCTCGCCGCGGGAGCCGGCGCTGAGCACGTCGAGCTCCCGGTCGGTCAGCGGGCTGCGCGTGTTCGCCAGGGCGTCGGCGGCGATCTCCGGATCGACGTAGCGGCGTCCGCTTGCGACCTGACGGATCACCTCGGCGACGTCCTCGACCCGGCGCGACTTCGGCAGGAAGCCGCTGACGCCCGCTCCGAGCGCTCGCCGCAGGACCCCCGGCCGCGCGTGCCGGGTGACGACCACGACCCGCGTCGCCGAGACCCGGCGCAGCCGCTCCGCCGCCTCGATCCCGTCGAGCCCGGGCATCTCGACGTCGAACAGGCACACGTCGGGCTGCAGGCGCAGCGCCTCCGCGACCGCCTGCTCGCCGTCGCGGCACTCGCCCACGATCTCGAGGTCCTCCTCGAGGCGGAGGAGCGCGGCCAGCGCCGTGCGGATCATGTCCTCGTCGTCGGCGATCAGCACCCGGATCACGAGTCGCTCCCCACCGGCAGGCGCGCGTCCAGCTCGAAGGAGCGGCGGACCGCCCCGGCGCGCAGCGTCCCCCCTGCCCGCTCGACCCGCTCCGCCATGCCGAGGACGCCCGAGCCGGTCCCGTCCGCCTCCTCCGCGTCCGGTGCCAGGTCGTTCACCGCCTCGAACCGCCACTCGTCCTGCTCCCGCGCGAGCCGCAGCCGCGCGCTGGAGCCGCCGCCGTGCTTGAGGATGTTCGTCGTCGTCTCGCGGACCACCGGCCCGAGCGTCTCGGCAGGCGCGTGAGCCGCCGCCGAGTCGACCTCGAGCTCGACGCGGAGCCCGGCCGAGCGGAGCAGGTCGGCGGCGTTGGCCAGCTCGTCGGCGAGCGGGACGCTGCGGAAGCGCGTGGCGAGCTCACGGGTGCCGGTGCGGGCGCCGTCGACCGAGCGCTGGGCGGCGCGCAGCTGCTCGAGAGCGGCCTCCGGGTCGCTGCCGAGAAGGCGCTCGGCGAGCTCGAGCTGCAGCGCGATCACCTGGAGGTGGTGCCCCTGGAGGTCGTGCACGTCGCCGGCGAGCAGCAGGCGCTCCTGGGCGGCGGCGAGCCGGCCCTCGGCGGCGCGCGCCCGGTCGAGCTCGCGGACGATGTCCCACCACCACAGCGCGCTGACGACCGTCAGGGGCAGCAGCGTCGCGAACAGCAGGAGGGTCGAGAGCGCGGCCGACGCGTCCGGCGCCGCGCGCGTCTGCTCGAGCACCGCCGCGACCGCGAGGACGATCGTGCAGAGCACCATCACCCGGAGCCGCACCCCGCTCTGCCAGGGCAGCACGGCGACCAGGGTCGCGGCGAGCGAGAGCCCGAGCGCGAGGCTCCCGGCGGCCGTGCCGGTGAGCGCGGCGGCCGCCACTCCGAGGCAGAAGACCAGGGTCGGCGCGGCCCGGAGGCGCACCGGGCCCTCGCGGTCGGCGCGCCGGTACGCGAGCGCGGTCGGCGAGAACACCGCGACCCAGGCGGCCGCGCCCAGGAAGTAGGCCCCCTTCCGCCACTCCTCGGCCTCGGCGCTCAGCACCGCCACGGACCAGACGGCCAGGACGATCACCACGAAGGAGGCGGCCGACGCGACCGTGTACCACCAGGTCACGGCGACGCCGCGGCCCGCGCGCACGGGCGGATCCGCCTCGGTCGAGTTCACCATGCGGCCCAGGCTACGACCATGACACTTGTCACCCCTCGGGCCGTCGATCCTCCCGGGACGCGGTGACCCGGCGGCACTGCCGCAGCGGGCGCGGACACGGTCGGATGGAGGAGTCCCGAGAGCCGGGGCCACGTACCGGAAGGCACGACCATGACGATCATCAGCGACGCGATCCTCGGATTCCAGGACCTGATCGGCCGCGTTCCCGAGCTCGTGCAGCCCCTCGTCGTCGCCGCGGCCGGGGCCGTCCCCTTCATCGAGGGCGAGGGAGCGGCGAGCATCGGGATCATCGGCGGCATCCACCCGGTCGTCGCCGGGCTCGCCGGGGCGATCGGCAACTTCGTCTGCGTGGCGCTGCTCGTGCTGCTGGGCACCGGCGTCCGCTCGGCGATCACGGGCCGCTCGGAGGCGAAGCGGACGTCTCCGCGGCGCGAGAAGTTCCAGCGGGCCTTCACCCGCTACGGCGTCCCGGGCGTGAGCCTGCTGGGGCCGCTGCTGCTCCCGACGCACTTCACCGCGGTGATGCTGGCGGGCGCCGGAGTCGGCCGCGGGCGGATCCTGCTCTGGCAGGGCGTCGCGATCGCGCTGTGGACGACGGTGCTGACGGTGATCGTCGGGCTCGCGGTCTCGGGCGCGACGCAGGCGGGCTGAGCGGGCCGGACACGGTCCGGAAGCGTGCGACCCCGGTGGTGCAGAGGCGTCCGCGCCATCGGTCAGTGCCGGATGCGCCGTCCCGGTCCGCCGTCCGGGTCCGCCGGGCCGGCGGACTGCAGGTGGGTGTGCAGGCGGATGAGGGTGTCGCGCAGCCGGGTCTTGACGGTGCCGAGCGGGATCGACATCTCCTCCGCGATCTCGGAGTGGCTGTACCCGCGGACGTAGGCGAGGTAGAGGACGTCGTGGTGGATGGCGGCGAGCTGCCGGATCGCGCCGGCCGCGGGCGCCAGGGCCAGCCGGACGTCCGAGCGCTCCCACTCGTGATCGCGCGGCCGGTCGAGGACCGTGTACTGCAGCTCCCGGCGCCGCGCCGACCGGTCCGCACGGGCACGGTCCACGGCCCGGCGGTGCGCGACCTGGGCCAGGAAGGCGAGGACGGGACGTCCCGGGTCGAGCGAGCGCGCAGTGCGCCAGAGCTCGAGGTAGACCTCCTGCGCGACCTCCTCGGCGGCGGCGCGGTCGTCGAGCACGGCGTCCGCGACGGAGACGACCCTGCCCGCGGTGAGCGAGTAGAGCTGTCGGAAGGCGGTCCGGTCGCCCGCGCAGACCCGCAGCAGCAGGGCCGCTGACCGCGCAGGGCTGTCCCCGGGCTCACGCCGCTTGCCCGTCATCGTCGACACAGGGCTCAGCCTGGCACCGCGGACGCGCTCCTCCCGAGGTCGCCCCCTGTGAGGTGGCCCCCGTTAGAGGCTCACTTTCACAGGAGTCCGCCGATGCGCGCCGCACGCCCGCCGATGCGCGGCTCCGGTCGCGCGCGGGGCCCGTGCGGCGGCACCGACGGACTCGGCCGCCCGCCCGTCAGGCGGCGACGCGCGCGTTCGACTGCGCGAGGAGAGCGACCGAGCGCAGGCGCGCCTCCGTCTGCAGCGACGCGTGGGCGACGATGACCTCGTCGGCGTCGGCGGAGCGGGCGAAGTCGGCGGCGTAGTCGGCCACCTGGTCGCCGGTGCCGACACCGGTGTAGGTGGTCATGCTCGCGACGTGGGCGCCGATCGGGGCGCTGAGCAGGGCGTCGAGCTCCTTGTCGTCGAAGGTCTGGCCGACGGGGATCTGCCCGCTCTGGCGCAGCAGCATCATCAGGCGGGCGCGCTTCATCTGCGCGAACTGCTCCTGCGCGTCCTCCTCGGTGTCGGAGGCGATGGCGTTCATCCCGGCGATCACGTAGGGCGCGTCGAGCTGCTCGGAGGGGCGGAAGCCGCGGCGGTACTCCGCGACGGCCTGGTGCAGCGCGTCCGGAGCGAAGTGCGAGGCGAACGCGTACGGCAGGCCCAGAGCGGCCGCGAGCTGCGCGCCGAAGAGCGAGGAGCCGAGGATGTAGAGGGGGACGCGGGTCCCGGCGCCCGGCGTCGCGCTCACTCCGGGGATGCGGGACTCGCCGGCGAGGAACGCCTGCAGCTCCAGCACGTCCTGCGGGAAGCGCTCGGAGGAGTCGGGGTCGCGGCGGAGCGCGCGGAAGGTCGCCTGATCGCTGCCGGGGGCGCGGCCGAGTCCGAGGTCGATCCGGCCCGGGTGCAGCGTCTCGAGGGTGCCGAACTGCTCGGCGATGGTGAGCGGGGAGTGGTTCGGCAGCATGACGCCGCCGGAGCCGAGGCGGATCGTGGAGGTCTGCGAGGCGACGTGCGCGATGAGCACAGAGGTCGCGCTGGAGGCGATGCTCGCCATGTTGTGGTGCTCGGCGTACCAGACGCGGCGGTAGCCGTTGCGCTCGGCCTCCTGGGCCAGGGCGACGGAGGCGGCGAAGCTGTCGCGAGCGGTCTCACCGGGGGCGATGGGGGCGAGGTCGAGGATGGAGAGGGGAACGCTCATGGTGAGGGCAACGCCCGCGACGGCTCCGGTGTTCCCGTCGCGGGCGCCTTCCTCAGGCCTCGGGGATGTCGCGGCCGTACGCCTCCAGCGTCACGGCCTCGGGCTCCGGTCCGCCGCGCACGCCGGCCTCGAGGGCGTCGATCCTTGCGAGCTCCGAGCCGGAGAGCGCGAAGTCGAACACGTCTATGTTCTCGGCGATGCGCTCGGGGCGGGTCGACTTCGGGATGACCTGGCGGCCCTCCTGCAGGTGCCAGCGGAGCATCACCTGCGCGGCCGTCTTCCCGTACTTGGCGCCGAGCTCGAGGAGCACCGGGTCGTCGAAGCTGCGGCGCGGGGAGTCGCGGTAGGCGGTGATGCCGCCGATCGGCGACCAGGCCTGGGTGAGGATGTCGTTCTCGCAGCCGAAGCGCTCGACCCGCCGCTGCTGGAAGTACGGGTGCACCTCGAGCTGGTTCACCGCGGGGACGACGTCGGTCTCGGCGAGCAGGCGGGTGAGGTGCTCGACCATGAAGTTGCTCACGCCGATCGCCCGCACCCTCCCGTCGGCGAGCAGCCGCTCGAGCGCCCGATAGGCGTCGAGGGTGCGGTCGAAGGCCTCGGGCAGGGCCTGGTGCAGGATCAGCAGGTCGATCCGCTCGACGCCGAGCTTGCCCGCGCTCTTGTCGAAGGCGTGCAGCGTCTCGTCGTAGCCGTAGTCGCTGATCCACACCTTCGTCTCGAGGAAGACGTCGTCGCGGCCGGCGATCGCCTCGCCCACCTCGCGCTCGTTGCCGTAGGCCGCCGCCGTGTCGATGTGCCGGTACCCCGCGTCGAGCGCGGCGGCGACGGCGGCGCGGGTCTCGTCGGGCGGAGTCTGGAAGACGCCGAGTCCGAGGGCGGGGATCTCGACACCGTTGTGGAGAGTGAACGTGTTCATGAGCCCACGCTACGTCCGCAGACGCCGAGTCGCCCGAGAAGCCGCGCGCGACTCCTCAGGCGACCCCGTCGCTCCGGCCCTGCTCAGCCGTCGATCGGCAGCAGGATCCCCTTCACCGTCTCGTCCGTGGCGAGGAACTCCTGCACGGCCGGGTCCTGGAAGGCCTGGACGAGCTTCTTCACGTTCTCGGTGTCGCGGTACTTCGAGCCGATGGTGAGCTGCCCGGCGAAGTCGTCGGGGGCCTGCGGGGCGAAGATCTGCTGCTCGATCGGGATGCCGGCGGCGAGGTAGTACTCGGTGTAGCCGACGGCCGCGTCGAGGTCCGGCAGCGCGCGCGACTGGGCGGCGAAGTCGAGCAGCGTGAACTGCAGGTTCTTCGGGTTCTCGGCGATGTCGTCCTGGGTCGCGGTGCCCGGCTCCGTGCCCGGCTTCAGCGTGATCAGGCCGGCGTTCTGCAGCAGCCAGAGGCCCTGCGCCTCGTTGGCGGGATCGGAGTAGAGCGAGACCGTGCCGCCGTCGGGGATCTGGGAGACGTCGGAGTACTTGTCGCTCCAGAGCCCGAAGCCCCAGCGGAAGACGGGGGTGGCCGCCTCCTCCTCGAAGTCGGGGTTGGCCTCGAGCACCTGTCCCAGCCAGAGCTTGTGCTGGTACACCGTGGCCGCGACCTCGCCCTCGCTCACCGCGCGGTTGATGGTGTTGCTGTCCGAGAGCCCCTTGAAGGCGACGGTGATGCCGTAGCGCGGCGCCACCTCCTCCGCGACGAAGTCGACCAGGGCCTGCTCGGAGGCGTTGCCCTCGGCGGTCGCGACGTAGAGCGTCGCGCCCTCCTGCTCGTTGGCCGAGACGGCGGGGGAGAGGAGCGGGACGGCGATCGCGGAGGCGACGCCGACCACGACGACGGCCGCTCCGGCGATCCAGGGCCAGCGGCGCTTCTTCTTGAGATCGAATCCGAGGTCGTCGGGAGTGGACATGGCGGTGCCTTTCGAAGAGGGGGTGCGCGGGCGCGCGGGAGGGACGCCCGAGGGCGCAGGAGGAGGAGTGGTGGTTCTAGACGGCGGCCGCGACCCGGGGCGCTCGCCGCGAGCGGGAGGCGCCGGGCGTGGTCGCGCGGACGAGGGCGTCGCCGGTGAGGTGCACGGTCGCGACGGTGGCGACCAGGATCACGATGGTGGCGAGCATGACGGTGGTGTCGAAGCGCTGGTAGCCGTAGGTCACCGCGACATAGCCGATGCCCCCGGCGCCGATCGTGCCGGCGATCGCCGAGTACTCGATCATCGCGATCGTGTTGATCGTCAGGCCGCCGATGATCTGCGGAACCGCCTCGCTCAGCTGGGCGGTCCGCACCACCTGCAGCCGCGACGCTCCGGAGGCGCGGGCGACGCGGGTGAGCGAGAGCGGCACGCTGCGCAGCGCGTTCTCGACGATCCGGGTGAAGAAGGCGATCCCCGCGATCGACATCGGCACGACGGCGGCCGCGATCCCGATGTTGGTGCCGGTGATCAGGCGCGTGAACGGCATGATCGACGCCATCAGGATGAGGAACGGCAGCGAGCGGCCGACGCTGATGACGGCGCTGAGCACCTGGTGGGCGGCCCGGTTCTCGGCCAGCCCGCCCGGAGCGAGGTTGTGCACGAGAGCGCCCAGCGGCACGCCGACCAGCACCACGATCGCCATGACGATGCCGACCATGATCAGCGTCTCGCCGAGCGCCGGCAGCACCAGCGCGGGGATCTGCTCGAGCGGGACCTTGTTGTCGAGGTGGAGGATCATGCCGCCACCTCCTCGGCGAGGACGCGCACGCCGGCGGGCCGGACCGACAGGCCGAGCTCGGCCGCCGCACGGGTGAGCCGCGCCTCGTCGACCGGGCCGAGCCCGATCGTCGCGTGGCCGACCGCCTGCCCGTCCACCGTCTCGATCGCCGCGCCGAGCAGCGAGACGGGGCCGACCGCCTCCGCGAGCCGGGTGACCCAGTCGGTCGGCACTCCGGAGCGGGAGTAGCCCACCACCCATTCGCCCAGACCCGGGCCGGGCGCGACGGAGGGGCGCACCGGGTTGAGGGCGAGGCCGAGCGGGGACGCGGGGTCGCGCAGCAGGTCGACGAGGCGCCCCGACTCCACGATGCGGCCGTGGTCGAGGCGGGCGACGGAGTCGGCCACCTGGCGCACCGTCTCCATCTCGTGGGTGATGAAGAGGATCGAGAGGCCCAGGTCGTCGCGCAGCTCCTTCAGGAGCGTGGTGATCGCGGTGGTCGAGGCGGGGTCGAGGCCTGAGGTGGCCTCGTCCGAGAGCAGCACCGAGGGGCGGAGGGCGAGCGCGCGGGCGATGCCGACGCGCTGGCGCTGACCGCCGGAGAGCTGGTGCGGGTAGTAGCGCGCGCGGTCCGAGAGGCCGACGCGCTCGAGCAGCTCCGCGACGCGGCGCTTCGTCTCGGCGGCGGTGACGCCGAGGTACTCCAGCGGAAGGGCCACGTTCTGCTCGGCCGTGCGGCGGCTGAAGAGTCCGTCGGACTGGAAGACGGTGCCGATGCGGCGGCGGGCGACGCGCAGCCGCTCCTCCGAGAGCTGCGAGAGCGCCTCCCCGTTGACGACGACCGTGCCCGAGGTGGGCCGCTCGAGGAGGTTCACGCAGGCGGCGAGCGTGCTCTTGCCCGCACCGCTCGGGCCGACGACGGCGAAGATCTCGCCGGTCGCGACCGAGAAGTCGAGGCGGTCGAGCACGGTCGCCGGACCGTACGACTTGCTGAGCTGCTCGAGCCGGATCATCGCGTTCCTTCGGACGGGTCGGGCGGCCGCGGCCTCTCCGCGTCGTCCCGGACACGATGATGGAGCACCGCGGGCCCGCCCGTCCCGGCCCGCGTCGCCCGGCGTAACCCTTCGTCGCCGGGCGTAACAGTGCGCGGGGCGGAGGGGGTCGCTCATGCCGGTCCCGCCGCTGCCGGGCGCTCCCGCTCAGCTCGCGGCGGCCGCCGCGCGGGGGCTCTCGGCGCTCGCCTCGCGGTCGAAGCGCTCGCGGCTGAAGACCTGGTCGGCTGTCGTCAGGGCGAGGCCGATCACGCCGGCCAGCTCGCCCAGGTCCGACGTGTGGATGGTCAGGTGCCGCGTGGCGAGCGGGTGGGTGCGCAGGTAGACGCGCTCGCGCAGGCCCGACATCAGCACCTCGCCGCAGTCGCCGAGCTGGCCCGAGATCACGATGGTCCGCGGGTTGAGGATGTTGACGAGGTCGGCGACCGCCTCGCCGAGGACGCGGCCGGCCTGGCGCACCGCCTGGGTGGCGCGCATGTCGCCGCGGAGCACGCGGGCCGTGACGTCGGCGACGTGCTTGATCGAGGGGTCGTCGGCCGAGAGGTCGCGGACGAGGGCCCAGCCGCTCGCATACGCCTCCACGCAGCCGGCGTTGCCGCAGCGGCAGGGCAGCGGATCCGCGTCGACCGTGCCCGTGACCGCGCGGGTGTGGCCGATGTCGCCGGCCGCGCCGACGGCTCCGCGGATCGTCGCTCCGTTGAAGACGAGGCCCGAGCCGATGCCGGTGCCGAGCTTCAGGCTGATCAGGTTGTCGGAGCCGTGGTGGCGCGACTCGGCGAGGGCGCGGGCGTTCGCGTCGTTCTCGATGACGACCTGCACGCCCTCGTAGGGCTGGGCGAAGTAGCCGGCGATGTCGAAGTCGTCCCAGCCGGTCATGATCGGCGGATTGCGCACGCGCCCGGCGGCGAACTCGACCGGCCCCGGGACTCCGACGCCGATGCCGGCGACCGCGTCGCCCTGCTGCAGCCGCTCGAACGCGGCGAGCACCAGCGAGAGCACGGCGTCCGGTCCCTCCCAGACGTCGACGACGCCGCTCTCGTGCCGGAGGGGGGTGCCGCGCAGGTCGCAGGCGGCGGCGACGAATCCGCTCGCCCCGATGTCGGCGGTGAGGAACACCGTGCCGACCAGGTTCATCGCGAACATGCTCGAGGGGCGCCCGCCGGTCGACTCGCCGCCGGTGGTGGGGGCGATCAGGCCGAGCTCCACGAGGGTCGCGAGGCGCTGGTTGACGGTGGAGCGGGAGAGCCCCGTCTGCTCCATCACCGCGTTGCGCGAGATCTCGCCCTGCTCGCGGAACAGCGCGAGGACGTCGGCCACGTGCGAACCGGCCTCGCCGGTGGAGTACCCCGTCATCGCTCCCCCTCTTGTCACGGTCAGCGTACATGCCTGCCGACGGGAAGCCTGAAGTTCCCCGACTTTCGTATTGCGGTAACGAGAAAGCGCCGGTAGTTTTCACACACCGGCACGCAGTGGTGCCACTGATCCTCAAGGATGACGATGAACCGCACAGCACGCCGCCTCCTCCCGGTTCTCGCACCGGTCGGCGCCCTCGCACTCCTCCTCACCGGCTGCGCCTCGGGTGGCGACACGGCCGCCGGCGGCTCCGGATCGACCAAGGTCGCCGCGGTCATCAAGGGCCTCGACAACCCCTTCTTCCAGGCGATGGAGAACGGCATCGAGGACACCGCGAAGGACGACTCCGTGGACGTCTCGGTGCAGGCCGCCGCCGACATCGGCGACACCACCGGCCAGGCCGACAAGCTCACCACCGTCGCCGGCCAGGACTTCGGCTGCCTCATCGTCAACCCGATCAGCGGCACGAACCTGGTGCAGGCCCTCGCCTCCGCCACCGGCAAGACGATTGTCAACATCGACAGCCCGCTCGACCCCGACGCGGTCGAGGCCGCGAACCTCGACGTGACCACCTACATCGGCACCGACAACGAGGCCGCGGGCGGCAAGGCCGGCGACTTCCTCCTGCAGCAGCTGCCCGCCGGCTCCGAGGTCGCCGTCATCGGCGGAGTCTCGGGAGACGTCACCAGCGCCGCCCGCGTCGACGGCTTCACCGCCGCGATCGGCTCCGACCTCACCGTCGTCCAGGAGGCCGCGGCCGACTGGAAGCGCGAGGTCGCGCTGACCAAGGCGACCGACATCCTCGCCGCGAACCCCGACGTGAAGGCGTTCTTCGCCGCGAACGACGACATGGGCCTCGGCATCGTCAAGGCCGTCGAGAACGCGGGCCTCACCGGCTCCGTCCAGGTGGTCAGCGTCGACGGCAACGAGGACGCGCTGCAGTCGGTGAAGGACGGCGGCCTCACCGCCACCGTCGCCCAGTACCCCTACGCGATCGGCCAGCTCGGCGTGCAGGCGTGCGAGGCCGTCGGCGCCGGCGAGGAGATCCCCGCCGAGATCGAGTCGCCCACCGCGCTCGTGACCTCCGAGACCGCGGAGCAGGCCCTCGGCGCCTTCCCCCAGCCGTTCGAGGAGTTCGACAACCCGCTCGCCGCGCTCGTCCCCAGCAAGTAGGACCTCCCGCCCATGGCAACCCAGGAAGCGACCATGACCTCAGTCACCGCCCGACCCCCGGCCAGCGCCTCCCCGCTGCTGGCGAACCTCCGTCAGCTCAGCTTCTGGGCCGAGAACGCCGCACCGATCGGGCTCGTCGCCCTGGTGATCGTGTTCTCGATCGCGACGCCGCCGTTCCTCAGCCTCGGCAACATCAAGGCGATGCTCGTCGCCGCCGCGATCCTGGTCATCCTCTCGATCGGCCAGTCCTTCGTCATCACCACCGGCGGCATCGACCTCTCGATCTCGGCGACGATGACCGTCGGAGCGGTCGGCTTCGGCATCGGCTGGAGCGCCGGCTGGGGCTTCTGGCTCTCGGCGCTCGCGGCCCTGCTCTTCGCGGGGCTGATCGGAGTGATCAACGGCTTCCTGATCGCGAAGGGCAAGGTCACCGACTTCATCGCGACACTGGGCACGCTCTCGGTGGCGACCGGCCTCGCGCTGATCGTCTCCGACGGCAAGCCGATCGCGGTCGGCAGCCCCGAGCTGCTCCGCCTCACCACCGGCTCGATCGGGATCATCGGCTACCCGATCATCCTGGCCGCGGTCATCGGAGTCGTCGCCTGGGTCGTCATGTTCCGCACCCGCTTCGGCCTGCACGTGCAGGCGGTCGGCGGCAACGAGGAGAGCGCGGTCGCCAACGGTATCAAGGCAGGACGCGTGCGCATCGCGGTGTACATCATCGCCGCCGTCCTCGCCGGAGTCGGCTCGCTCCTCCTCGTCGCCCGCGTCGGCGCCGCGGAGCCGGCCATCAACACGCAGTACCTGCTCAACTCCATCGCGGCCGTCGTGCTCGGCGGAGTGAGCCTCACCGGCGGCAAGGCCAAGATCGTCGGCCCGATCATCGGAGCGTTCCTCCTGACCGCGCTGACCAACGGCCTGACCCTGCTCGGCGTCTCGCAGTTCTACCAGCCCCTCGCCGTCGGCCTGGTGGTCGTGCTCGCCGCCCTCATCACCCGCTACCAGAAGAAGTGAGCCCAGCCATGACCAGCGACATCCTGCTCGAAGCGCGGGACATCAAGAAGTCCTTCGGCGGCGTCCACGCTCTCAAGGGAGCGTCGATGTCGATGCGCCGCGGCGAGATCACCGCCCTGATCGGCGACAACGGCGCGGGCAAGTCCACCCTCGTCCGCTGCCTCTCCGGAGTGCACCCCGCCGACTCCGGCACCATCACCCTCGACGGCGACGTGGTGCACTTCACCACTCCGCTCGGCGCCCGGGACGGCGGCATCGAGACGGTGCACCAGACCCTCGCCCTGGTCGAGGACCTGACCGTGTGGCAGAACTTCTTCCTCGGCCGCGAGCTCACCAAGGGCGTGCCCGGGGTGCGGTTCCTGGACCGGACTCAGATGAAGAAGACGGCCCAGGAGCTGCTCGGCGACCTCGCCGTGAACGTCCCGCCGGTCACCAGCTAGGTCCGCCGCCTCTCGGGCGGCCAGCGCCAGGCGGTCGCGATCGCCCGGGCCGCGGGCTGGGGCAGCAAGATCGTGATCATGGACGAGCCGACCGCGGCGCTCGGCGTCCAGGAGACGGCGCGCGTCGAGAAGATCATCCTCAAGCTGCGCGACGCCGGAGTGGCCGTGCTGCTGATCAGCCACAACTTCGACCAGGTGATGCGCCTGAGCGACCAGGTGTGGGTGATGCGCGCGGGCCTCGCCGTCGCCGGCCGCCGCACCGCCGAGACCAGCGGCGACGAGCTCGTCTCGCTGATCACGGGCGCGAAGGCCGCCTGATGCACCCCGAGTTCCTGCACCGCGGGAGCACGGAGCGCTCGTCGCCGATCGGGGTCCACGCGGGCCTGCTCGTCGGCGACTGGACGCCGGAGTCGGGGCGCCGCGCGATCGGCGCCGCCGCCTCGATCGGCTTCGACCTGATCGAGATCCCGGCTCCCGCCGACCCCGACGCCTCCGCGTGGACCGCCGACCTGCTCGACGAGCACGGGATCGACGCGGTCGTCTCGCTCGCGCTGGACGCCGACTCCGACATCACCGACCAAGCCACGGCCGGCCGCGGCGAGGAGCGGCTCCTGGCGGCCGTGCGGTTCGCCGAGGCGATCGGCGCGCGGTACGTCGGCGGAGTCACCTACTCGGCCATGCGCAAGTACGAGCACGCGGCCGACATGGCTGCCCGCTCGCGCTCGCTCGACGTGCTGCGGCGGGTCGCCGCGGCCGCCGCTCCCGCCGGCGTCGTCGTCGGAGCGGAGTACGTGAACCGCTACGAGAGCAACCTGCTGAACACGGCCGCCCAGACCGCCGCGTTCCTCCGCGAGCTCGACGCGCCGAACGTGCTCCTGCACCTCGACACGTTCCACGCCCACCTCGAGGAGGTCGACCTCGCGAGCGCCGTCCGCGACGCCGGCGACCTGCTCGGCTACCTCCACGCCTCGGGGAACCACCGCGGAGAGCCGGGCACAGGGAGCACCGACTGGACCGGGCTCGCGGCGGCGCTCGCCGACTCCGGCTACCGCGGCCCGCTCACCCTCGAGAGCTTCTCGCCCGCCGTCCAGCCCCCGGCCTCGGCCGAGGGCATGGGCCTCTGGCGCGAGCTCTGGCACGACCCCGTCGCCCTCGCGACCTCCGGCCACGCGTTCCTCGCGGACCTGCTCGACACCGACCCCGCGGCCCGACGCCGCCCCTGAACCTCTCGAACCAAGGAGCACCACCATGACCACGAACCCTCTCGGAGTGCACGCCCTCGTCTTCGCCGGCGGCACCACCCCCGACGAAGTGACCGCGACGATCGAGCAGACCAAGGCGTCCGGATTCGACCTGCTGGAGCTCTCGCTGCACGACGGGCAGACCCTCGACACCGCCTCCGCCCGCGCCGCCCTCGGAGCGAACGACCCCGGCATCCTCTGCTCGCGCGCCCGCGCCTTCGCGGCCGACGCCTCCAGCGACGACCCGGAGGTGGTGGCCCGCGGCGCGAAGCTGCTCGCCGACTCCCTCGAGACCACCCACGCGCTCGGCGGCACCCACTTCACCGGCGCCCTCTACAGCGCGCTCGGCAAGTACAGCGCGCCCCTCTCGGCCGCGGGCCGCGCGAACGTCGTCTCGGTGCTGACCGACCTCGCCGCCGAGGCCTCGACGAAGGGCATGACCCTCGGCCTCGAGATCTGCAACCGCTACGAGACCAACGTCATCAACACCGCCGCGGACGCCCTGCGCCTCGCCGACGACATCGGCGCCGACAACGTCCTGATCCACCTGGACACGTACCACATGAACATCGAGGAGGACGACTTCTTCCGCCCGGTGCTGCTGGTCGGGGATCGTCTCGGGTATGTCCACATCGGCGAGAACCACCGCGGCTACCTCGGCAGCGGCCACCTCGACTTCACGACGTTCTTCCACGCCCTCGCCGCGATCGACTACCGCGGACCCATCACCTTCGAGTCGTTCTCGTCGGCCGTCGTCTCGCCGACCCTCTCGAACGACCTGGCCGTGTGGCGGAACCTCTGGAACGACGGCCCCGCGCTCGCCCGCCACGCCCACGGCTTCCTGGTGAACGCGCTGGAGAGCAGCCGTGGCGAGGCCTGAGACCGAGGTCGCGCCCGACGCGGTGCGGCCCGGCCTCGACGAGCTGGCCGGGCGCGCGCTCGCGCTGACCTCGCCGGGCCGCCGTGCGATCATCGCGATCGCCGGCAGCCCCGGGGCCGGCAAGACCACGCTCGCCCGGGCCGTGGTCGCCCGCGCGAACGAGCTCGCGGGGGAGGGGACCGCCGCCTTCGTGCCGATGGACGGCTTCCACCTCGCCAACGCCACGCTCGACGAGCTCGGCCGCCACGACCGCAAGGGCGCCCTCGACACGTTCGACGGCTGGGGCTTCCTCGCCCTGGTGCGGAGGCTGCGCGCCGAGACCGACCACGTCGTCTACGCGCCCACCTTCGAGCGGACCGTCGACGAGGGAGTGGCCGGCGCGCTGGCCGTGCACCCCTCCGCGTCGCTCGTCGTGCTGGAGGGCAACTACCTCCTCGTCGACGACGGCCCGTGGGCGCTGCTGCGCGCCGAGTTCGACGAGGCCTGGTTCTGCGCGACTCCCTAGACCGAGCGCTTCGAGCGCCTGGTCGACCGCCACGTCTCCTTCGGCCGTGCCCCCGAGGCGGCCTCCGCCTGGGCCTCCGAGGTCGACGGGCGGAACGCGCTGCTGATCGAGGCCACCCGCGACCGCGCCGACCTGATCGTGTCGGGGACGGCGGCGGGGTGGTGGGAGAGGGCTGTTCCGTGGAGTTCCGTGTCGAGTCGTCCATCCCTCGAGCCTGGCACCCGACCCGTCGAGACCGCATCCGCCGGGCGACGGGTCCTCCGTCGTCCGCCCGATCGACCGGCCGGACCCGCCCGAGAGCCGAGGTCGCGCCCCGAAGCGGACCGCTCCTCCGCCACATCGGGCGTCAGACCACCCCCGCCGCCGTCCCCGACACGATCAGGTCGGCGCGGTCGCGGGTGGCCTCGATCAGCAGCGCGTTCCGCCCGTCGACCTCGGAGGCCCAGGCGGAGGCCGCCTCGGGGGCACGGCCGAAGGAGACGTGGCGGTCGACCAGGCGCTCGAAGCGCTCGGTCTCGGGAGTCGCGCAGAACCAGGCCTCGTCGAACTCGGCGCGCAGCAGCGCCCACGGGCCCTCGTCGACGAGGAGGTAGTTGCCCTCCAGCACGACGAGCGACGCGGAGGGGTGCACGGCCAGCGCGCCGGCCACTCCCTCGTCGACGGTCCGCTCGAAGGTGGGCGCGTAGACGACGTGGTCGGTCTCGGCGCGCAGCCTCCGCACCAGGGCGAGGAAGCCCCAGCCGTCGAACGTGTCGAGGGCGCCCTTGCGGTCGTGGCGGCCGAGCTCGTCGAGCGTGGCGTTGGCGAGGTGGAAGCCGTCCATCGGCACGAAGGCGGCGGTCCCCTCCCCCGCGAGCTCGTTCGCGCGGGCGACCACGGCCCGGGCGAGCGTGGTCTTGCCGGCCCCGGGGCTGCCGGCGATCGCGATGATCGCACGGCGGCCCGGCGAGGTCAGCGCGAGCGCGCGCCCGGCCAGCTCGTCGAGGCCGGGCCGCACCGCGTCGGGCGCGACCTCGGTCTCAGGCCTCGCCACGGCTGCTCTCCAGCGCGTTCACCAGGAAGCCGTGGGCGTGGCGGGCGAGCGCGGGGCCGTCGTTCCAGAGGTTCCGCCACACGGCCAGGTCGTTCGAGAGGGTCGGCGAGACGACGGCCGACGAGAACGACTCGAAGGTGATGGGTCCGCGGTAGTCGATCGCGGCGAGGGCGTGGAAGAACGTCGTGAAGTCGAGGTGGCCGCTGCCGAGGTAGCCGCGGTGGTTCTCGCCGATGTGGACATACCCGAGACGATCCCCGACCAGCAGCACCGGGCGGAAGAAGTCGTCCTCCTCGATGTTCATGTGGTACGTGTCCAGGTGGATCAGGACGTTGTCGGCGCCGATGTCGTCGGCGAGGCGCAGGGCGTCCGCGGCGGTGTTGATGACGTTGGTCTCGTAGCGGTTGCAGATCTCGAGGCCGAGGGTCATGCCCTTCGTCGAGGCCTCGGCGGCGAGGTCGGTCAGCACCGAGACGACGTTCGCGCGGCCCGCGGCCGAGAGGGGCGCGCTGTACTTGCCGAGCGCGCTGTAGAGGGCGCCGGTGAAGTGGGTGCCGCCGAGCGCGTGGGTGGTCTCGAGGGAGTCGGCGAGCAGCTTCGCGCCGCGGGCCACCACCTCCGGGTCGTCGCTGGAGACGTCGGCCGAGAAGGCGAGGCCGCGCGAGCAGACGATGCCGAGGTCGTTCGCCTCGAGGGCGGCGCGGGCGGAGGCGGTGTCGAGGTTCTGCACGTCGTGCAGCGAGAGCTCCAGCAGGTCGAATCCGGCCGCCTTGGTCTGCTCGATCGTCGCGGTCACTTCGTCGGGGGTGGTGCCGCCGGCGAAGACGAGGGCGTGCACTCCGAGAGGGTTCGTGGTCATGGTGGTGCTCCTTGGTTCGAGAGGTTCAGGGGCGGCGTCGGGCCGCGGGGTCGGTGTCGAGCAGGTCCGCGAGGAACGCGTGGCCGGAGGTCGCGAGGGCGACGGGGTCGTGCCAGAGCTCGCGCCAGAGGCCCATGCCCTCGGCCGAGGCCGGGGGCTGGACGGCGGGCGAGAAGCTCTCGAGGGTGAGCGGGCCGCGGTAGCCGGAGTCGGCGAGCGCCGCCGCGAGCCCGGTCCAGTCGGTGCTCCCTGTGCCCGGCTCTCCGCGGTGGTTCTCGGAGGCGTGGAGGTAGCCGAGCAGGTCGCCGGCGTCGCGGACGGCGCTCGCGAGGTCGACCTCCTCGAGGTGGGCGTGGAACGTGTCGAGGTGCAGGAGCACGTTCGGCGCGTCGAGCTCGCGGAGGAACGCGGCGGTCTGGGCGGCCGTGTTCAGCAGGTTGCTCTCGTAGCGGTTCACGTACTCCGCTCCGACGACGACGCCGGCGGGAGCGGCGGCCGCGGCGACCCGCCGCAGCACGTCGAGCGAGCGCGAGCGGGCAGCCATGTCGGCCGCGTGCTCGTACTTGCGCATGGCCGAGTAGGTGACTCCGCCGACGTACCGCGCGCCGATCGCCTCGGCGAACCGCACGGCCGCCAGGAGCCGCTCCTCGCCGCGGCCGGCCGTGGCTTGGTCGGTGATGTCGGAGTCGGCGTCCAGCGCGAGCGAGACGACCGCGTCGATCCCGTGCTCGTCGAGCAGGTCGGCGGTCCACGCGGAGGCGTCGGGGTCGGCGGGAGCCGGGATCTCGATCAGGTCGAAGCCGATCGAGGCGGCGGCGCCGATCGCGCGGCGCCCCGACTCCGGCGTCCAGTCGCCGACGAGCAGGCCCGCGTGGACCCCGATCGGCGACGAGCGCTCCGTGCTCCCGCGGTGCAGGAACTCGGGGTGCATCAGGCGGCCTTCGCGCCCGTGATCAGCGAGACGAGCTCGTCGCCGCTGGTCTCGGCGGTGCGGCGGCCGGCGACGGCGAGGCCCGCGCGCATCACCCACACCTGGTCGCTCAGGCGCATCACCTGGTCGAAGTTGTGGCTGATCAGCAGCACGGCCACTCCGGCGTCGCGCAGCTTGAGGATGATCTTCTCGACGCGCGCCGTCTCCTGGACGCCGAGCGCCGCGGTCGGCTCGTCCATGATCACGATCTTGCTGCCCCAGCCCGCGGCCCGGGCGATCGCGACCGCCTGGCGCTGGCCGCCCGAGAGGCGGCGGACCTTGCTGGTGACCGGCGGGACGTTCACGGCGAGGTCGCCGAGCAGCTCCTGGGCCGTCTTCTTCATCTGAGTCCGGTCCAGGAACCGCACCCCGGGCACGCCCTTGGTGAGCTCGCGGCCGAGGAAGAAGTTCTGCCACACGGTCAGGTCCTCGACCAGGGCGAGGGTCTGGTGCACCGTCTCGATGCCGCCGTCCCGGGCGCCGAGCGGAGTGGTGAAGTGCACCACGTCGCCGTCGAGGGTGATGGTGCCGGAGTCGGCGGGGTGCACTCCGGAGAGGCAGCGGACGAGGGTGGACTTGCCCGCGCCGTTGTCGCCGATCAGGGCGGTGATCTCGCCGCGGCGCATCGACATCGACGCTCCCTTGAGAGCGTGGACGCCGCCGAAGGACTTCTTGATGTCCCGCGCTTCGAGCAGGATGTCGCTGGTCATGGCTGGGCTCACTTCTTCTGGTAGCGGGTGATGAGGGCGGCGAGCACGACCACCAGGCCGACGGCGAGGGGCTGGTAGAACTGCGAGACGCCGAGCAGGGTCAGGCCGTTGGTCAGCGCGGTCAGGAGGAACGCTCCGATGATCGGGCCGACGATCTTGGCCTTGCCGCCGGTGAGGCTCACTCCGCCGAGCACGACGGCCGCGATGGAGTTGAGCAGGTACTGCGTGTTGATGGCCGGCTCCGCGGCGCCGACGCGGGCGACGAGGAGGAGCGAGCCGACTCCGGCGAGGACGGCGGCGATGATGTACACCGCGATGCGCACGCGTCCTGCCTTGATACCGTTGGCGACCGCGCTCTCCTCGTTGCCGCCGACCGCCTGCACGTGCAGGCCGAAGCGGGTGCGGAACATGACGACCCAGGCGACGACTCCGATGACCGCGGCCAGGATGATCGGGTAGCCGATGATCCCGATCGAGCCGGTGGTGAGGCGGAGCAGCTCGGGGCTGCCGACCGCGATCGGCTTGCCGTCGGAGACGATCAGCGCGAGGCCGGTCGCCACCGAGAGCGTGCCCAGTGTCGCGATGAAGTCGGTGACCTTGCCCTTCGCGATCAGGAAGCCGTTGATCACTCCGATCAGCCCCGCGAAGAGCAGGGCCGCGAGCGCCGAGAGCCAGAAGCCCCAGCCGGCGCTCCAGCCGAGGCCGAAGCCGACCGCTCCGACGGTCATCGTCGCCGAGATCGAGAGGTCGATGCCGCCGGTGGTGATGACGAAGGACTGGCCGATCGAGAGGATGACCAGGATCGCGGCGGCGACGAGCATCGCCTTGATGTTGCCGAGGCTGAGGAACGTCGGCGTCGCGATCGAGAACACGATCACCAGGGCGACGAGCCCGATCGGTGCGGCGTTCTCGGCCCAGAAGCTGAGCTGACGGAGGTTCGCCAGCAGCGGGGAGGCGCTGGCCGGGGGTCGGGCGGTGACTGAGGTCATGGTCGCTTCCTGGGTTGCCATGGGCGGGAGGTCCTACTTGCTGGGGACGAGCGCGGCGAGCGGGTTGTCGAACTCCTCGAACGGCTGGGGGAAGGCGCCGAGGGCCTGCTCCGCGGTCTCGGAGGTCACGAGCGCGGTGGGCGACTCGATCTCGGCGGGGATCTCCTCGCCGGCGCCGACGGCCTCGCACGCCTGCACGCCGAGCTGGCCGATCGCGTAGGGGTACTGGGCGACGGTGGCGGTGAGGCCGCCGTCCTTCACCGACTGCAGCGCGTCCTCGTTGCCGTCGACGCTGACCACCTGGACGGAGCCGGTGAGGCCCGCGTTCTCGACGGCCTTGACGATGCCGAGGCCCATGTCGTCGTTCGCGGCGAAGAACGCCTTCACGTCGGGGTTCGCGGCGAGGATGTCGGTCGCCTTGGTCAGCGCGACCTCGCGCTTCCAGTCGGCCGCGGCCTCCTGGACGACGGTGAGGTCGGAGCCGATCGCGGCGGTGAAGCCGTCGACGCGGGCGGCGCTGGTGACGTCTCCCGAGACTCCGCCGATGACGGCGACCTCGGAGCCGGCGGGCAGCTGCTGCAGGAGGAAGTCGCCGGCCTTGCCGCCCGCGGCCTCGTTGTCGGTGCCGATGTAGGTGGTCACGTCGAGGTTCGCGGCCTCGACCGCGTCGGGGTCGAGCGGGCTGTCGATGTTGACAATCGTCTTGCCGGTGGCGGAGGCGAGGGCCTGCACCAGGTTCGTGCCGCTGATCGGGTTGACGATGAGGCAGCCGAAGTCCTGGCCGGCGACGGTGGTGAGCTTGTCGGCCTGGCCGGTGGTGTCGCCGATGTCGGCGGCGGCCTGCACCGAGACGTCCACGGAGTCGTCCTTCGCGGTGTCCTCGATGCCGTTCTCCATCGCCTGGAAGAAGGGGTTGTCGAGGCCCTTGATGACCGCGGCGACCTTGGTCGATCCGGAGCCGCCGGCGGCCGTGTCGCCACCCGAGGCGCAGCCGGTGAGGAGGAGTGCGAGGGCGCCGACCGGTGCGAGAACCGGGAGGAGGCGGCGTGCTGTGCGGTTCATCGTCATCCTTGAGGATCAGTGGCACCACTGCGTGCCGGTGTGTGAAAACTACCGGCGCTTTCGCGTTACCGCAATACGAAAGTCGGGGAACTTCAGGCTTCCCGTCGGCAGGCATGTACGCTGACCGTGACAAGAGGGGGAGCGATGACGGGGTACTCCACCGGCGAGGCCGGTTCGCACGTGGCCGACGTCCTCGCGCTGTTCCGCGAGCAGGGCGAGATCTCGCGCAACGCGGCGATGGAGCAGACGGGGCTCTCCCGCTCCACCGTCAACCAGCGCCTCGCGACCCTCGTGGAGCTCGGCCTGATCGCCCCCACCACCGGCGGCGAGTCGACCGGCGGGCGCCCCTCGAGCATGTTCGCGATGAACCTGGTCGGCACGGTGTTCCTCACCGCCGACATCGGGGCGAGCGGATTCGTCGCCGCCGCCTGCGACCTGCGCGGCACCCCCCTCCGGCACGAGAGCGGCGTCGTCGACGTCTGGGAGGGACCGGACGCCGTGCTCTCGCTGGTGCTCGCCGCGTTCGAGCGGCTGCAGCAGGGCGACGCGGTCGCCGGCATCGGCGTCGGAGTCCCGGGGCCGGTCGAGTTCGCCGCCGGGCGCGTGCGCAATCCGCCGATCATGACCGGCTGGGACGACTTCGACATCGCCGGCTACTTCGCCCAGCCCTACGAGGGCGTGCAGGTCGTCATCGAGAACGACGCGAACGCCCGCGCCCTCGCCGAGTCGCGCCACCACGGCTCCGACAACCTGATCAGCCTGAAGCTCGGCACCGGCATCGGCTCGGGCCTCGTCTTCAACGGAGCGACGATCCGCGGAGCCGTCGGCGCGGCCGGCGACATCGGCCACACCCGCGCGGTCACGGGCACGGTCGACGCGGATCCGCTGCCCTGCCGCTGCGGCAACGCCGGCTGCGTGGAGGCGTATGCGAGCGGCTGGGCCCTCGTCCGCGACCTCTCGGCCGACGACCCCTCGATCAAGCACGTCGCCGACGTCACGGCCCGCGTGCTCCGCGGCGACATGCGCGCCACCCAGGCGGTGCGCCAGGCCGGCCGCGTCCTCGGCGAGGCGGTCGCCGACCTCGTCAACATCCTCAACCCGCGGACCATCGTGATCTCGGGCCAGCTCGGCGACTGCGGCGAGGTGCTGATGTCGGGCCTGCGCGAGCGCGTCTACCTGCGCACCCACCCGCTCGCCACGCGGCACCTGACCATCCACACGTCGGACCTGGGCGAGCTGGCCGGCGTGATCGGCCTCGCCCTGACGACAGCCGACCAGGTCTTCAGCCGCGAGCGCTTCGACCGCGAGGCGAGCGCCGAGAGCCCCCGCGCGGCGGCCGCCGCGAGCTGAGCGGGAGCGCCCGGCAGCGGCGGGACCGGCATGAGCGACCCCCTCCGCCCCGCGCACTGTTACGCCCGGCGACGAAGGGTTACGCCGGGCGACGCGGGCCGGGACGGGCGGGCCCGCGGTGCTCCATCATCGTGTCCGGGACGACGCGGAGAGGCCGCGGCCGCCCGACCCGTCCGAAGGAACGCGATGATCCGGCTCGAGCAGCTCAGCAAGTCGTACGGTCCGGCGACCGTGCTCGACCGCCTCGACTTCTCGGTCGCGACCGGCGAGATCTTCGCCGTCGTCGGCCCGAGCGGTGCGGGCAAGAGCACGCTCGCCGCCTGCGTGAACCTCCTCGAGCGGCCCACCTCGGGCACGGTCGTCGTCAACGGGGAGGCGCTCTCGCAGCTCTCGGAGGAGCGGCTGCGCGTCGCCCGCCGCCGCATCGGCACCGTCTTCCAGTCCGACGGACTCTTCAGCCGCCGCACGGCCGAGCAGAACGTGGCCCTTCCGCTGGAGTACCTCGGCGTCACCGCCGCCGAGACGAAGCGCCGCGTCGCGGAGCTGCTCGAGCGCGTCGGCCTCTCGGACCGCGCGCGCTACTACCCGCACCAGCTCTCCGGCGGTCAGCGCCAGCGCGTCGGCATCGCCCGCGCGCTCGCCCTCCGCCCCTCGGTGCTGCTCTCGGACGAGGCCACCTCAGGCCTCGACCCCGCCTCGACCACCGCGATCACCACGCTCCTGAAGGAGCTGCGCGACGACCTGGGCCTCTCGATCCTCTTCATCACCCACGAGATGGAGACGGTGCGCCAGGTGGCCGACTCCGTCGCCCGCCTCGACCACGGCCGCATCGTGGAGTCGGGGCGCCTCGTCGACCTGCTGCGCGACCCCGCGTCCCCGCTCGGCCTCGCCCTCAACCCGGTGCGCCCCTCCGTCGCGCCCGGCCCGGGTCTGGGCGAATGGGTGGTGGGCTACTCCCGCTCCGGAGTGCCGACCGACTGGGTCACCCGGCTCGCGGAGGCGGTCGGCCCCGTCTCGCTGCTCGGCGCGGCGATCGAGACGGTGGACGGGCAGGCGGTCGGCCACGCGACGATCGGGCTCGGCCCGGTCGACGAGGCGCGGCTCACCCGTGCGGCGGCCGAGCTCGGCCTGTCGGTCCGGCCCGCCGGCGTGCGCGTCCTCGCCGAGGAGGTGGCGGCATGATCCTCCACCTCGACAACAAGGTCCCGCTCGAGCAGATCCCCGCGCTGGTGCTGCCGGCGCTCGGCGAGACGCTGATCATGGTCGGCATCGTCATGGCGATCGTGGTGCTGGTCGGCGTGCCGCTGGGCGCTCTCGTGCACAACCTCGCTCCGGGCGGGCTGGCCGAGAACCGGGCCGCCCACCAGGTGCTCAGCGCCGTCATCAGCGTCGGCCGCTCGCTGCCGTTCCTCATCCTGATAGCGTCGATCATGCCGTTCACGCGCCTGATCACCGGCACCAACATCGGGATCGCGGCCGCCGTCGTGCCGATGTCGATCGCGGGGATCGCCTTCTTCACCCGGATCGTCGAGAACGCGCTGCGCAGCGTGCCGCTCTCGCTCACCCGCGTCGCCCGCGCCTCCGGAGCGTCGCGGCTGCAGGTGGTGCGGACCGCCCAGCTGAGCGAGGCGGTTCCGCAGATCATCGGCGGCCTGACGATCAACACGATCGCGATGATCGAGTACTCGGCGATCGCCGGCACGATCGGCGCCGGGGGCATCGGCTATGTCGCGGTGACCTACGGCTACCAGCGCTTCGACACCACCGTCATGCTCGCCACCATCGTGATCCTGGTCGCCACCGTCGCGACCGTGCAGCTCACCGGCGACGCCCTCGTCCGCGCGACCACGCCCGGCGCCTCCCGCTCGCGGCGAGCGCCCCGGGTCGCGGCCGCCGTCTAGAACCACCACTCCTCCTCCTGCGCCCTCGGGCGTCCCTCCCGCGCGCCCGCGCACCCCCTCTTCGAAAGGCACCGCCATGTCCACTCCCGACGACCTCGGATTCGATCTCAAGAAGAAGCGCCGCTGGCCCTGGATCGCCGGAGCGGCCGTCGTCGTGGTCGGCGTCGCCTCCGCGATCGCCGTCCCGCTCCTCTCCCCCGCCGTCTCGGCCAACGAGCAGGAGGGCGCGACGCTCTACGTCGCGACCGCCGAGGGCAACGCCTCCGAGCAGGCCCTGGTCGACTTCGTCGCGGAGGAGGTGGCGCCGCGCTACGGCATCACCGTCGCCTTCAAGGGGCTCTCGGACAGCAACACCATCAACCGCGCGGTGAGCGAGGGCGAGGTCGCGGCCACGGTGTACCAGCACAAGCTCTGGCTGGGACAGGTGCTCGAGGCCAACCCCGACTTCGAGGAGGAGGCGGCCACCCCCGTCTTCCGCTGGGGCTTCGGGCTCTGGAGCGACAAGTACTCCGACGTCTCCCAGATCCCCGACGGCGGCACGGTCTCGCTCTACTCCGATCCCGCCAACGAGGCGCAGGGCCTCTGGCTGCTGCAGAACGCCGGCCTGATCACGCTGAAGCCGGGCACGGAGCCGGGCACCGCGACCCAGGACGACATCGCCGAGAACCCGAAGAACCTGCAGTTCACGCTGCTCGACTTCGCCGCCCAGTCGCGCGCGCTGCCGGACCTCGACGCGGCCGTCGGCTACACCGAGTACTACCTCGCCGCCGGCATCCCGATCGAGCAGCAGATCTTCGCCCCGCAGGCCCCCGACGACTTCGCCGGGCAGCTCACCATCGGCTCGAAGTACCGCGACACCGAGAACGTGAAGAAGCTCGTCCAGGCCTTCCAGGACCCGGCCGTGCAGGAGTTCCTCGCCACGGACGAGACGGTGAAGGGGATCCTGCTGCCGATCGACGGCTGAGCAGGGCCGGAGCGACGGGGTCGCCTGAGGAGTCGCGCGCGGCTTCTCGGGCGACTCGGCGTCTGCGGACGTAGCGTGGGCTCATGAACACGTTCACTCTCCACAACGGTGTCGAGATCCCCGCCCTCGGACTCGGCGTCTTCCAGACTCCGCCCGACGAGACCCGCGCCGCCGTCGCCGCCGCGCTCGACGCGGGGTACCGGCACATCGACACGGCGGCGGCCTACGGCAACGAGCGCGAGGTGGGCGAGGCGATCGCCGGCCGCGACGACGTCTTCCTCGAGACGAAGGTGTGGATCAGCGACTACGGCTACGACGAGACGCTGCACGCCTTCGACAAGAGCGCGGGCAAGCTCGGCGTCGAGCGGATCGACCTGCTGATCCTGCACCAGGCCCTGCCCGAGGCCTTCGACCGCACCCTCGACGCCTATCGGGCGCTCGAGCGGCTGCTCGCCGACGGGAGGGTGCGGGCGATCGGCGTGAGCAACTTCATGGTCGAGCCCCTCACCCCGCTGCTCGCCGAGACCGACGTCGTCCCCGCGGTGAACCAGCTCGAGGTGCACCCGTACTTCCAGCAGCGGCGGGTCGAGCGCTTCGGCTGCGAGAACGACATCCTCACCCAGGCCTGGTCGCCGATCGGCGGCATCACCGCCTACCGCGACTCCCCGCGCCGCAGCTTCGACGACCCGGTGCTCCTCGAGCTCGGCGCCAAGTACGGGAAGACGGCCGCGCAGGTGATGCTCCGCTGGCACCTGCAGGAGGGCCGCCAGGTCATCCCGAAGTCGACCCGCCCCGAGCGCATCGCCGAGAACATAGACGTGTTCGACTTCGCGCTCTCCGGCTCGGAGCTCGCAAGGATCGACGCCCTCGAGGCCGGCGTGCGCGGCGGACCGGAGCCCGAGGCCGTGACGCTGGAGGCGTACGGCCGCGACATCCCCGAGGCCTGAGGAAGGCGCCCGCGACGGGAACACCGGAGCCGTCGCGGGCGTTGCCCTCACCATGAGCGTTCCCCTCTCCATCCTCGACCTCGCCCCCATCGCCCCCGGTGAGACCGCTCGCGACAGCTTCGCCGCCTCCGTCGCCCTGGCCCAGGAGGCCGAGCGCAACGGCTACCGCCGCGTCTGGTACGCCGAGCACCACAACATGGCGAGCATCGCCTCCAGCGCGACCTCTGTGCTCATCGCGCACGTCGCCTCGCAGACCTCCACGATCCGCCTCGGCTCCGGCGGCGTCATGCTGCCGAACCACTCCCCGCTCACCATCGCCGAGCAGTTCGGCCCCCTCGAGACGCTGCACCCGGGCCGGATCGACCTCGGACTCGGCCGCGCCCCCGGCAGCGATCAGGCGACCTTCCGCGCGCTCCGCCGCGACCCCGACTCCTCCGAGCGCTTCCCGCAGGACGTGCTGGAGCTGCAGGCGTTCCTCGCCGGCGAGTCCCGCATCCCCGGAGTGAGCGCGACGCCGGGCGCCGGGACCCGCGTCCCCCTCTACATCCTCGGCTCCTCGCTCTTCGGCGCGCAGCTCGCGGCCGCTCTGGGCCTGCCGTACGCGTTCGCCTCGCACTTCGCTCCGGACGCGCTGCACCAGGCCGTCGCGGAGTACCGCCGCGGCTTCCGCCCCTCCGAGCAGCTCGACGCGCCCTACGTGATCGCCGGGATGAACGCCATCGCCTCCGACACCGAGGAGGACGCGCAGGAGCAGTTCGCGCAGATGAAGCGCGCCCGCCTGATGATGCTGCTGCGCCAGAGCGGGCAGATCCCCGTCGGCCAGACCTTCGACGACAAGGAGCTCGACGCCCTGCTCAGCGCCCCGATCGGCGCCCACGTCGCGAGCATGACCACCTACACCGGTGTCGGCACCGGCGACCAGGTGGCCGACTACGCCGCCGACTTCGCCCGCTCCGCCGACGCCGACGAGGTCATCGTCGCCCACGCGTCGCTGCAGACGGAGGCGCGCCTGCGCTCGGTCGCTCTCCTCGCGCAGTCGAACGCGCGCGTCGCCGCCTGACGGGCGGGCGGCCGAGTCCGTCGGTGCCGCCGCACGGGCCCCGCGCGCGACCGGAGCCGCGCATCGGCGGGCGTGCGGCGCGCATCGGCGGACTCCTGTGAAAGTGAGCCTCTAACGGGGGCCACCTCACAGGGGGCGACCTCGGGAGGAGCGCGTCCGCGGTGCCAGGCTGAGCCCTGTGTCGACGATGACGGGCAAGCGGCGTGAGCCCGGGGACAGCCCTGCGCGGTCAGCGGCCCTGCTGCTGCGGGTCTGCGCGGGCGACCGGACCGCCTTCCGACAGCTCTACTCGCTCACCGCGGGCAGGGTCGTCTCCGTCGCGGACGCCGTGCTCGACGACCGCGCCGCCGCCGAGGAGGTCGCGCAGGAGGTCTACCTCGAGCTCTGGCGCACTGCGCGCTCGCTCGACCCGGGACGTCCCGTCCTCGCCTTCCTGGCCCAGGTCGCGCACCGCCGGGCCGTGGACCGTGCCCGTGCGGACCGGTCGGCGCGGCGCCGGGAGCTGCAGTACACGGTCCTCGACCGGCCGCGCGATCACGAGTGGGAGCGCTCGGACGTCCGGCTGGCCCTGGCGCCCGCGGCCGGCGCGATCCGGCAGCTCGCCGCCATCCACCACGACGTCCTCTACCTCGCCTACGTCCGCGGGTACAGCCACTCCGAGATCGCGGAGGAGCTGTCGATCCCGCTCGGCACCGTCAAGACCCGGCTGCGCGACACCCTCATCCGCCTGCACACCCACCTGCAGTCCGCCGGCCCGGCGGACCCGGACGGCGGACCGGGACGGCGCATCCGGCACTGACCGATGGCGCGGACGCCTCTGCACCACCGGGGTCGCACGCTTCCGGACCGTGTCCGGCCCGCTCAGCCCGCCTGCGTCGCGCCCGAGACCGCGAGCCCGACGATCACCGTCAGCACCGTCGTCCACAGCGCGATCGCGACGCCCTGCCAGAGCAGGATCCGCCCGCGGCCGACTCCGGCGCCCGCCAGCATCACCGCGGTGAAGTGCGTCGGGAGCAGCAGCGGCCCCAGCAGGCTCACGCCCGGGACGCCGTAGCGGGTGAAGGCCCGCTGGAACTTCTCGCGCCGCGGAGACGTCCGCTTCGCCTCCGAGCGGCCCGTGATCGCCGAGCGGACGCCGGTGCCCAGCAGCACGAGCAGCGCCACGCAGACGAAGTTGCCGATCGCCCCGGCGAGCCCGGCGACGACCGGGTGGATGCCGCCGATGATCCCGATGCTCGCCGCTCCCTCGCCCTCGATGAAGGGGACGGCCCCGGCCGCGGCGACGACGAGGGGCTGCACGAGCTCGGGAACGCGGCCGATCAGGTCCTGGAATCCGAGGATCGCGTCGCTGATGATCGTCATGGTCGTGCCTTCCGGTACGTGGCCCCGGCTCTCGGGACTCCTCCATCCGACCGTGTCCGCGCCCGCTGCGGCAGTGCCGCCGGGTCACCGCGTCCCGGGAGGATCGACGGCCCGAGGGGTGACAAGTGTCATGGTCGTAGCCTGGGCCGCATGGTGAACTCGACCGAGGCGGATCCGCCCGTGCGCGCGGGCCGCGGCGTCGCCGTGACCTGGTGGTACACGCTCGCGTCGGCCGCCTCCTTCGTGGTGATCGTCCTGGCCGTCTGGTCCGTGGCGGTGCTGAGCGCCGAGGCCGAGGAGTGGCGGAAGGGGGCCTACTTCCTGGGCGCGGCCGCCTGGGTCGCGGTGTTCTCGCCGACCGCGCTCGCGTACCGGCGCGCCGACCGCGAGGGCCCGGTGCGCCTCCGGGCCGCGCCGACCCTGGTCTTCTGCCTCGGAGTGGCGGCCGCCGCGCTCACCGGCACGGCCGCCGGGAGCCTCGCGCTCGGGCTCTCGCTCGCCGCGACCCTGGTCGCCGTGCTGCCCTGGCAGAGCGGGGTGCGGCTCCGGGTGATGGTGCTCTGCACGATCGTCCTCGCGGTCGCGGCGGTGCTCGAGCAGACGCGCGCGGCGCCGGACGCGTCGGCCGCGCTCTCGACCCTCCTGCTGTTCGCGACGCTGCTGCCCCTGACGGTCGTCAGCGCGCTGTGGTGGTGGGACATCGTCCGCGAGCTCGACCGGGCGCGCGCCGCCGAGGGCCGGCTCGCCGCCGCCCAGGAGCGCCTGCTGCTCGCCGGCGACGTGCACGACCTCCAGGGGCACCACCTCCAGGTGATCGCGCTGCAGCTCGAGCTCGCCGAGCGCCTTCTCGGCAGCGACCCGGAGGCCGCTCTCGAGCAGCTGCGCGCCGCCCAGCGCTCGGTCGACGGCGCCCGCACCGGCACCCGTGAGCTCGCCACGCGCTTCCGCAGCGTCCCGCTCGCCGACGAGCTGGCCAACGCCGCCGACCTGCTCCGCTCGGCCGGGCTCCGCGTCGAGCTCGAGGTCGACTCGGCGACGGCTCACGCGCCTGCCGAGACGCTCGGGCCGGTGGTCCGCGAGACGACGACGAACATCCTCAAGCACGGCGGCGGCTCCAGCGCGCGGCTGCGGCTCGCGCGGGAGCAGGACGAGTGGCGGTTCGAGGCGGTGAACGACCTGGCACCGGACGCGGAGGAGGCGGACGGGACCGGCTCGGGCGTCCTCGGCATGGCGGAGCGGGTCGAGCGGGCAGGGGGGACGCTGCGCGCCGGGGCGGTCCGCCGCTCCCTCCAGCTGGACGCGCGCCTCCCGGTGGGGAGCGACTCGTGATCCGGGTGCTGATCGCCGACGACGAGGACATGATCCGAACGGCGCTGCACGCGCTCCTCCGCCTCGAGGAGGACCTCGAGATCGTGGGCGAGTGCCGCGACGGCGAGCAGGCGGTCGCGGAGGCGCTGCGCCTGCAGCCCGACGTGTGCCTGTTCGACGTCGAGATGCCCGGGCTCGACGGGATCGAGGCGGCGGAGCGGCTGCGCCGGGTCTCGGCGACGCGGGTCGTGGTCGTCACCCGGCACGCGCGGCCGGGGGTCCTGCGGCGAGCGCTCGGAGCGGGCGTCAGCGGCTTCCTGCCGAAGTCGCGCCGGGTCGAGGACGTCGCCGAGGTGATCCGTCAGGTCGCAAGCGGACGCCGCTACGTCGATCCGGAGATCGCCGCCGACGCCCTGGCGAACACGCGCAGCCCGCTGACCGACCGGGAGCTCGACGTGCTCAGCGCCGGCTCCCGCGGCGAGACGATCGGCGAGATCGGCGCGGCGCTGCACCTCTCCTCCGGCACCGTCCGCAACCACGTCTCGTCGATCCTCCGCAAGCTCGACGTCGACACCCGCCAGCGCGCGGTCATCGAGGCCCGCGAGCGCGGCTGGATCTGAGCGCAGGCGCCGCGACGGCAGCCACTCCGCAGAAGTCGTCGCACTCGCGCTCGAGTGCGACGACTTCTGCGTTCTCGCGAGCGCCGCTGGGTCAGGCCGTCGGCGTCCAGATCCGCATCGTCGACGGTCCGCGGTTCGCCCAGCGGTGGTACGGCCGGAACTCCGCCTCGAAGCGGCGCCCCTCCTCCACCGGCACGGAACCGTAGGGCCAGCCGGGAGCCGCCTCCCGCGCCACCAGGGACACGCGCGCTCCCTCCGCCGTCACGACGGGCGGCACCGAGGCGTCGACCGCGATGTGCTCGGTGTCCAGGCCCTCGGGCAGGTCGAGCGACTCGATCGCCAGCACGAACGGCCCGCGCTCGAGGGCGACCTGGCCGCGCACCGCGTCGATCCGGGGGTGCGGGGCGACGAAGCGGGCCGTCATCGGCAGCGAGAGCCGCACGGTGTCGCCGGCGGAGAACGCCCGGCGGACGGTGACGGTCGGCGTCGAGACCGGCTCGCCGTCGAGCAGCGCCGAGCCCCGCGCGAACGGCGGCACCCGCAGCGTCAGCGCGAACTCCGCGTCCTCGAGGATCCGCACGACGATCTCGCCGTCGGCCGGGTACTCCGTCTCGACGCGCAGCGCGACGCCTCCCGTGCGCACCTCGTACGCGCCGTACTGGTGGAGTTGCACCCCGTCGTCGGTGGCGGTCGCGAAGCCGAGCTCGACGCTCGCGAGGGTGCGGGCGGTGTTGGTCGGGCAGCACGAGACCCAGAACCAGGGCGCGCGGAGGCTGGACTGCGCGCGGTCGGTCTCGCGCGACTCGTCCGGCGCCACTCCGTCGACGCGCTGCTGCAGCGTGTTCGTGTAGAAGAAGGCGCGGCCGTCGTCGCGGGTGGCGGGGAGCACCGCGTTCAGCAGCGTCCGCTCCATCAGGTCCGCGTAGCGGTGCTCGTTCGAGCCGAGCAGGAGCCGCCAGCTGAGCATCGTGGAGCCGATCGCCGCGCAGGTCTCGGCATAGGCGCGATCCGGCGGCAGCTCGTAGTCGGCGCCGAACGCCTCGTCCTGGTGGTGCGAGCCCATCCCGCCCGTGACGTAGGTGCGCCGCTCGACGGTCGCCTCCCACTGGCGGCGGACCGCCTCCTCCAGCTCGGCGTCGCCGGTCTCGACCGCGACATCGAGAGCCCCGGAGGCGAGGTAGAGGGCGCGCACCGCGTGGCCGCGCAGCACCTCCGCGTCGCGCACGGGCACGTCGTCCTGGAAGTACTCGGCGCCGAACGCGATCGGCTTCAGCGTCCCCGTCCCGCGCCGCTCCACGAAGAGGCGGGCCAGCTCGAGGTAGCGCTCCTCCCCCGTCGCCCGCGCCAGCTCGGCGAGCGCCGGCTCGATCTCGGGGTGGCCGCACACGGCGACCCTCCCCTCGGGCCCGAACTCGCGGTGCACGTGGTCGGCGAGGCGCCGGGCGACCTGCGGCAGGAGGTCGTCGTGCCCGGTGCGGAGCCGCGCCACGGCGGCCTGGATCAGGTGCCCGAAGCTGTACAGCTCGTGGCCCCACTCCAGGTCGGAGTAGCGCGCACGCTGGCCGGGCCGGCCGAAGCTCGTGTGCAGGTAGCCGTCCGGGTCCTGGGCGGAGGCGACCCGCGCGACGAGGTCGTCGTACCGCTCCTGCAGCCCGGTGTCGTCGCTCCGGCCGAGCTCCCAGGCCATGGCCTCGAGGAGCTTGTAGACCTCGGAGTCCACGAACTCGATGCCCGCGTGCGCGTCGCCGCCCTCGGCGGACGAGATCGAGCCGTCGGCAGCGCGGTCGAAGTTGCCGGCCCAGCCGACGCGCTCGATCCACGAGCGGCAGTGCTCGATGACGGCGGAGGAGTTGAGGTCCTGGTAGTGCTTCCAGAAGCCGCCGGTGAGGCTGATCTCGTCCTGGCGGAGCGGCCGGAGCACGCTCCGCGAGGGGGCGACCGGGCCGCCGAGGGCGGTGGCGGTGGGGGCGGTGAGGGTCACGGTGTCTCCTTGGAGGGACGGGTCAGTCCTTGACGGCGCCGGCGGTGACTCCCGCCGAGACGTACCGCTGGGCGACGACGAGGAGGACGGCGGCCGGGAGCGAGGCGACCACGGCGGTCGCCATGATCGAGTTCCACTCCTGGTTGTTGTTGCCGATGTACTTGTAGATGCCGAGGGTGATCGGCTGGAGCTTGCCGCCGCTGTCGAGCGTCGAGGCGAAGATGAAGTCCGACCAGGCCCAGAGGAACGCGAACAGCGAGACGGTGACCACGGAGTTGCGGCTGATCGGCATGATCACCGAGGTGAAGGTGCGCCAGGCGCTCGCTCCGTCCATCCGCGCCGCCTGGGTGAGCTCGTCGGGGATCCCCGACATGAAGGCCGTGAAGATCAGCACGCCGAACGGCACCGCGATGGTGGAGTCGGCCACGATCAGGCCCGGGATCGAGTTGAGCAGTCCCAGGTTGAGGTAGATGGCGTAGAAGCCCATCGCCATGATGATCGCCGGGATCATCTGCGCGATCAGCAGCACGAACGAGAGGGCCTGCCCGCCGCGGGGCCGCAGCTTCGCCAGCGAGTAGGCGGCGGGAGCGGCGATCGCCACGGTCAGCAGCACCGTTCCGAGGCCGACGACGAGGCTGGTGCCCAGGTAGGGCAGCTGCTCGCTCAGCACCGCCTGGTAGCCGGTGAACGTGGGCGAGAACGGGAACCAGTCCGGCGGATCCTTCCGCATCGAGCCGGTCGGAGTGAGGGAGACGTTGATCATCCAGTAGACGGGGAACAGCATGACCGCCGTGAGGGCGATCCCGACCACCGTCAGGTACCAGGGGCGGCGGGCGGTCACGAGTCGGCCTGCTTCCGCTGGACCCGGATGTACACGAGGCCGAAGACGAGGGCCAGGATGATCAGCAGGTTGCCGACGGCCGCGGCCGGTCCGAAGTCGGGCAGCATCGAGCCGAAGCCGAGCTGGTACGTCCAGGTGGCGAGCGTGGTCGAGGAGTCGGCGGGGCCGCCCTTCGTCATGATCCAGATGATGTCGAACACCTTCAGCGTGTAGACGAGGCCGAGCAGGATCGTGATCGCCGACACCGGCCGCAGCAGCGGCAGCGTGATCCGCCAGAACTGCTGGGCGCCGGTCGCGCCGTCGAGCGAGGCCGCCTCGTAGAGGTCCTGCGAGATGTTCTGCAGGCCGGAGTAGAGGATCACCAGATTGAACGGGATGCCGATCCAGATGTTCGCGATCAGGACCGCGATCAGCGAGGTGGTCGGCGAGGTGAGCCAGTTGATCTGGCCGATCCCGAACGACTCCAGGAACGCGTTCACGATGCCGGAGTCGCTGTTGAGCATCCACGACCAGGTCGAGGCCGAGACGATCAGCGGCAGGAGCCACGGCACCAGGAACAGCGCCCGGAGCGTGCTCGCGAGCGGGAAGCGGCGGTAGAAGAACACGGCGAGCGCCAGCCCCAGCGTGAACTGGAAGAGGAGCGAGACGCCGGTGAAGATCGCCGTGTGCAGCAGCGCCGGGCCGAAGGTCGCGTCCTGGAACACCTGGACGTAGTTGTCGAACCAGACGAAGGGCGCGTTCCCCTGCACGAACGAGCGGACCGTGTAGTCCTTCAGGCTCAGCTCGAGGTTGCGGTAGAGCGGGAACGCGTAGAAGACGAGCAGGTAGGCGACGAGCGGGGCGAGGAACGCCCACGCGACCAGGCGGCCGCCCTCGGGGCGCCGGCGGCGCCGACGGCTCTCGGCGGCCGGGGCGGGCGGGGCCGGCGGCTCGGTGCCGCGCCGCAGGAGGCGGGCGGTCTCGGTGGCAGTGGTCATGGTCTCTCCCGTCCCCCCGGCCGGTGCGCGGAGCACCGGCCGGGGGGACCTCGTTCGGGGAGCGGGAGCCCCCGGTCGTCCTACTTCGTGGCGGATTCGGCGGCCGACTGGGCGGCCTTCAGGGCGTCCTCGGGAGACTGCGAGCCGCTGAGCACGGTCTGCACCGCGCCCCACAGCTGCTCCGAGATCTTCGGGTACTTCGTGCCGAGGTCGTCCGAGGTGCGGCCCTTCGCGGCCTGCACGGCGGTGACCCACGGCTCGAGGTCGGCGTTGCCGGCGACCTGCTCCTGCTGCGCCTCGGCCGTCGGCGCGATGTACGAGAGCGTGTTGTCGGTCGTGACCAGGCTCTCCGTCGAGGTCAGGCACTCGGCGATCTTCTTCGAGGTCTCGTAGCGCGCCGTGTCCGACTGCACCGGGAGGGTGAGGAACTCGCCTCCCGTCGGTGCGGGGGCCGCTCCGCCGTCCTTCGACGGGATGGTCAGGACGCCGTAGTCGATGCCCGAGGCCTTCGCGTTGGCCAGCTGCCAGGTGCCGTTCTCGCCGAACGCGTACTCGCCGGTCTCGAACTCCTGCCAGCTCGTGGTCTGCGTGTTGCCGATCACAGAGTTGGGCGCGTAGCCCTTCTCGAGCCAGTCGCTCCAGAGCGAGACGGCGTCGACCGCGGCGGGCGAGTCGAGGTCGGTCAGCTCGGCGCCGGAGCCCCAGAACCACGGCAGGAACTGGAAGGTCCCCTCCTCCGTGCCGATGCCGGAGAACGTGATGCCCTTGCCGCCGGAGGCGGTGACCTTCTCGAGCGCGTCGGTCAGCCCGGCCCAGTCGGTGATGGAGGCGGCGTCCACGCCGGCCTTCTCGAGCACGGCCTTGTTGTAGTACAACGCGAGCGTGTTGGCGCCGATCGGCACGCCGAAGGTGTCGCTGCCGGTCTGGCCGGCCGCGAGGATGTTCGCGTCGATCCCCTCGGTGGAGAGCCCGGACTCGGCGGTCGTGGTCAGGATGCCCGACTCCGCGAGCGTCGAGACAACGGGGTTGTCGACGAGCAGGAGGTCGGGCGAGTTGCCCTGCTGACCGGCGAGCAGCGCCTTGTTGGTCAGGTCGGTGGTGTCGTAGCCGGTGCGCTCGACGGTGACGCCGGCCTCGGTCCCGCAGGAGTCGATGAGCTTCGCCCAGTCGGACGACTCGTCGAACTGGGGGTACGGGTCCCAGAACGTGTAGCTGCCTCCCGCGGCGGAGCCGGAGTCTCCCCCGGAGCCGCTCGCGCAGCCGGTCAGTGCGGCGGCGGCCGTCCCCAGCAGGACGGCGGCGGCGAGGCCCCGAGCGTGCTTCCTCGTCTTCACGGATGATCCCTTCGTCGTTGACGGATTCCTCGGCAGTCGTCCCGATCGTCTGCGCCGGGCCGAAACTACTTTTTGTCGGGTAAACCTAGGCAGGGGCGGTCAGCGCGTCAAGAGATGCGACCTTTTCGGTCTTTTCGGTTTTTCGCCGGAGTCGTGCGAGGATCGACGCGGCGGCCCGCCGGGCCCGGAACGGAGGCGCGGTGCCACCACGCAAGCCCACCGGCACCATCACGCTCACCGACGTGGCGGCCGCCGCCGGCGTCTCGATCGCCACAGCCTCCAAGGCGCTCAACGGCCGCGACCAGGTGCGCGCCGAGACCCGCCAGCGCGTGCTGGACGCCGCCGAGGCCCTCTCCTTCACCCCGAACCCGTTCGCGCAGGCCCTCAACTCCCGGCGCACGGGCACCATCGGGATGCTCACGAACGACCTCGACAACCGCTTCGTGCTCCCCGTGCTGCTCGGCGCCGAGGACGCGTTCGGCGCCGGATCGACGTCGGTGCTCCTCTGCGACGCCCGCGGCGACTCGATCCGCGAGCAGCACCACATCAAGAACCTGCTCGCCAAGCGCGTCGACGGGATCGTGGTGCTCGGCCGGACGACGAACCCGCGCCCCTCGATCACGCGCACCATCCCGGTGCCGGTCGTCTACGCCTATGCGCCCTCGGAGGATCCGCGCGACTCCTCCTTCACGCCCGACAACGTGCAGGCCGGCGTCCTCGCCGCCCGCCACCTGATCGAGCGCGGACGGACGAGGCCCGCCCTCCTCAACGGCGAGCCGCGCTACACCGCCGCCCACGCCCGCGCCCGCGGCCTCGAGCAGGCGCTGACGGAGGCGGGGCTGCCGCTGGTCGGCGGCGGCGTCCTCTTCGGGCAGTGGTCCGAGAGCTGGGGCCGCCAGTGCGCCGAGACGCTGCTGCGCGCGCATCCGGACCTCGACGCGATCATCTGCGCGAGCGACCAGATCGCCCGCGGCACGCTCGACCACCTGCGCGAGACCGGCCGGCGGGTGCCGCAGGACGTGGCCGTCGTCGGCTTCGACAACTGGGACCTCCTCGTCGAGGCCGCCCGCCCGCCGCTCTCGAGCATCGACATGATGCTCGACACGCTCGGCCGCGCCGCCGCGGAGGAGCTCTCGAACGCGATCCACGGACGTCCGACCGCAGGCGTGCAGGCCATGCCCGTCCGCCTCGTGCCGCGGGAGTCCTCCGGCTGACGCCCCCGCCCTCCGCGAGAACGCGGACGTCGTCGCACTCGAGCTCCGGAACGACGACCCCTGCGTTCCCGCGACGTGCCGACCGGGGCTCGCGGAATCGGATGTTGACGCCGCGCTCTCGGATGTGTATTTTCCAGTTATACGAATAACCGAGACCACGAGGAGGTGGGTCATGGCCGGACGGACGGCGACGATGAGGCAGGTCGCGGAGCGCGCCGGCGTCTCCCAGGCCACCGTGTCCCTCGTGCTCAACAACGCTCCCGGCAACCGCGTCACCGAGGCCACCCGAGCCCGCGTGATGGAGGCGGTCGAGGATCTCGGCTACCGCACCAACGCCTTCGCGAAGTCGCTCCGCAGCGGGCAGTCGGGCATGATCGGCTTCGTCTCGGACGAGGTCGCCAGCTCCCCCTTCGCCGGCCGCCTGCTGAAGGGCGCGCAGATGCGGGCCTGGGAGAGCGGCCACATCATCCTCAGCGTCGACACCTTCGGCGAGCGCGCCCTCGAGGAGTCGGCGATCGACATGATGCTGTCGTACCGCGTGCTCGGCGTCATCTACGCCTCGATGTACCACCGCGTCGTCGAGGTGCCGGAGGCGCTGGGGGACGTGCCCACCGTGGTCGTGAACGCGCAGTCCGCCGGCGGGCGCTTCTCGAGCGTCTTCCCGGACGAGGAGGAGGGCGGGTACACCGCCACCAGCCAGCTGACGGGCGCCGGCCACCGCCGCATCGCCTACATCGACATCCAGCCCGCCGACAGCGACCTCCCTGCGGGTGTCGGACGGCGGGCGGGCTACCGCCGCGCCCTCGAGGAGGCGGGCCTCACCGTGGACCCCCGCCTCGTCCGGCACGGCTCCGGCGGCACCGTCGAGGACGGCCTCGCGCTCACCGCGGAGCTCCTCGACGAGGCCGATCCCCCCACCGCGATCTTCTGCGGCAACGACCGCACCGCCTGTCGCGCCTACCCGGCTCTCGAAGCGCACGGCCTCCGCGTGCCCGAGGACTGCTCCATCGTCGGCTTCGACGACCAGGAGACCCTCGCCTCCTACCTCGACCCCGGCCTCACGACCGTCGCGCTCCCCCACGAGCGCATGGCCCGCGACGCCGTCTCCCTCCTCCTCGCGGAACCGCGCGAGGAGCCCCGACCCCATCCCATCCATTGCTCACCGGTCCTCCGCGGATCGGTGACGAGTGCAGAGGTGCGCGCATGACGACGATGAAGTCCGCCCCCGGGATCCCCCGGCCACGGCGCCTCCTGAGCCCGAGGCAGCGCCTCGGCTCCGCTGCGAGACGCGCCCTGCGCTCCTGGCAGTTATACGTACTACTGACCCCGGCGCTCGTCTTCGTGGCGCTGTTCAAGTACTGGCCGATGTACGGCGCTCAGATCGCCTTCCGCGACTACAACCCGTCGCTCGGCTTCTCGGGCAGCCCGTGGGTGGGCTGGGACAACTTCACCCGCTTCGTCTCGTCGTTCCAGTTCGGGCGCCTGATCGAGAACACCCTGACGGTGAACGCCCTGGGGCTGCTCATCGCCTTCCCGGTGCCGATCGTGCTCGCGCTGATCGTCAACCAGCTGCAGAGCGAGCGGTTCAAGAAGTTCACGCAGACGGTGCTCTACTCGCCGTCCTTCATCTCGGTCGTCGTGGTCGTGGGCATGATCCACCTGCTCTTCTCGCCGCGGTCCGGGATCGTGAACAGCGCGATCGTCGCCCTCGGGGGAGAGCCGGTGTTCTTCATGGGCTCGCCGGACTGGTTCCGGCCCCTCTACATCGGCTCCGACATCTGGCAGAACGCCGGGTTCTCGATGATCGTCTACCTCGCCGCCCTCACCGCGATCGACCCGGCTCTGCACGAGGCCGCCCGCGTCGACGGAGCGAGCAAGTGGCAGCGGATCCGCCACATCGACATCCCGGGCATCCTGCCGGTGATCACGATCCTGTTCATCCTGGCGATCGGCAATCTCTTCAACCTCGGATTCGAGAAGGTCCTGCTCATGCAGACCGACCTCAACCTCCCGACCTCCGAGGTGATCCAGACCTACGTCTACAAGGCGGGGCTGCAGCAGGCGCAGTTCAGCTACTCGGCCGCCATCGGCCTCTTCAACTCCCTGATCAACCTCGTCCTGCTGGCGACCTTCAACCAGGTCGCCCGCCGTGCGGGCCAATCGAGCCTCTGGTGACGACGCCATGACACAGACCATCCACCCCGACCGCGCCGTCCGCGAGCCGTCGGCACCGACTCCCCCTCGCCGCACCGCCCCGGCGAAGCGCACCGGACGGTACGCGGACCCCGTGTTCAACACGATCGCGATCGCCGTCCTGCTCCTGGCGATCGTCGCGATCGTCTACCCGATGTACTTCATCGTGATCGCCTCGTTCAGCGAGCCGTCGCAGATCCTCAACGGGAACGTCTGGCTCTGGCCGGCCGGCTTCACTCTCGAGGGCTACGGGCGGATCTTCTCGGACGGCGCGATCTGGCAGGGCTTCGGCAACTCGGTCCTGTACACGGTCGTCGGCACCGCGATCAGCGTCAGCACGATCCTCTGCGCGGCCTACGCCCTGTCGAGGAAGGACCTCTACGGGCGGACCGTCTTCCTCCTGATCTTCATCCTCACGATGTTCATCGACGGAGGCCTGATCGCCCGCTACCTGGTGGTGCGCGACCTCGGGATGCTGGACACGATCTGGGCCGTGGTCCTGCCCGGCGCGGTCGGGGTCTGGAACCTGATCATCGCCCGCGCCTTCTTCGAGAACAACGTGCCGGGCGAGCTGCGCGACGCCGCTCAGATGGACGGCGCGAGCGACTTCCGCTTCTTCTTCAGCATCGTCCTGCCGCTGTCGAAGCCGCTGATCTTCCTCATGATCATGATCCACCTCGTGGCCAACTGGAACGCCTTCTTCGACGCCCTGATCTACCTCGACGACGAGAGCAAGTACCCGCTCCAGCTGGTGCTGCGCAACGTCCTGATCCAGTCCGAGGTCACCTCCGCAGGCGGCTCCGGAGCGATGGACTCCTACGCCGCCGCCCAGCGCCTGGGCGAGCTGATCAAGTACGGAATGATCGTCGTCTCGACGATCCCCCTCTTGATCGTCCTGCCCTTCATGCAGAAGCACTTCACCAAGGGCGCCCTTCTCGGCGCCGTGAAGAGCTGACCCTCCACCCCTCCCGCACCACCCTTTCGACAAGAGGAACACGAACGATGAGACACCGCAGTTTCTTCACCACCACCGCACTCGCCCTCTCCGGCGGACTGCTCCTGGCCGGCTGCACGACCGGCGGCGGGAACGACCCCGTCCAGGACCGCTCGAGCGAGGTCGGCTTCAACGAGACCGGCCTGCCGATCGTCGACGACACGCTGTCGCTGACCTTCGGCGGCACCAAGTCCGCCCTGTCCCCCGACTACTCCTCGATGCAGCTCGTGCAGCAGTGGGAGGAGGACACCAACATCTCGATCGACTGGAAGAACCTCCCCGAGCAGGTCTACGCCGAGAAGAAGAACCTCCTCCTCGCCAGCGACGACGTGCCGAACGTGCTGTTCAACTCGGGCCTCACCGACGCCGAGATCGTGCAGTACGGCGAGAACGGCACGCTCCTGCCCCTCGAGGACCTGATCGAGGAGCACGCGCCGACCCTCTCCGCGATCCTCGAGGACCGGCCCGACATCCGCGCCGCGCTCACCGCCTCGGACGGCCACATCTACACGCTGCCCTCGGTCGAGGAGCTCGGGATCCTCCAGTACCCGAACTTCCTCTTCATCAACACCGCCTGGCTCGACGCACTCGGCCTCCCGATGCCGACGACGATCGAGGAGTACCGGGCCGCGCTCGAGGCCTTCAGAACCGGCGACCCCAACGGCAACGGCAAGGCCGACGAGATCCCGCTGTCCTTCCGCACCGACTCCTTCTGCGGCAACCCGCACGACCTGATCGCGGCGCTCGGCGGCCAGCCGGAGAACAACGACCACCGCATCGTGGTCGACGGGAAGGTGCAGTTCACGGCCGACACCGACGGCTACAAGCAGGGCGTCGAGGCGCTCTCCGACTGGTACGCCGACGGGCTCATCGACCCCGAGTCGTTCTCGCAGGACGACGTCGCCTTCCTCTCCAAGGGCAAGGCCGACACCCCGGTCCTCGGCTCCTTCTTCTGGTGGGAGGCGAAGGAGATGGTCGGCGAGGACCGCCTCGGCGACTACGCGATCCTCGGCGTGCTCGAGGGCGTCGACGGCGAGAAGCGCGCCAGCGTCACCAGCAACCAGGAGATCAACCGCGGCGCGATGGCGATCACCCGCTCCAACGAGTACCCCGCCGCCACGATGCGCTGGGCCGACCGCCTCTTCGACCCCGAGATGAGCGCCCAGAGCAGCTGGGGACCCCTCGGCGTCACCCTCCAGAAGGACGAGGCCACCGGCCTCCTCGTGCAGATCCCCGCCGCCGCCGGCGAGGCCGAGGGCGAGCGCCGCCAGAAGGTCGCCCCGGGCGGCCCGAAGATCACCACCGAGAAGGACTTCGAGACCGTCGTGGCCCCCGAGCCGCGCGCGAAGGAGCGCCAGGACCTGGTGAACGAGTACTACCTCCCCTACAAGGCGAACGACGCCTACCCGCCGGTGATGCTCTCGAACGACGAGCTCGACCGCGTCTCGTACGCGCTGACCGACATCAACACCCTGGTGAAGGAGAAGTTCGCCGCCTGGATCGTCAACGGGACCGTCGACAGCGAGTGGGACTCCTACGTCTCGCAGCTGGAGTCGATGGGCGCCTCCGACGTGACCGCGACGTACCAGCAGGCCTACGACCGCTTCCAGAACGGCGGCGAGTAGTTCCCGGGGGCGCGGGCGGCAGCCGCCCGCGCCCCTCGTCCGGCCGCACCGAACCCCTCTCCTCAGGAGCCCTTGTGACCATCACCACGACGACCGACGCCTGGCGTCCGTCCGCCCACTTCACCGCCCGATCCACCTGGCTGAACGACCCGAACGGGCTCCTCTTCCACAACGGCACCTACCACCTGTTCTTCCAGAACAATCCGACCGGCAGCACCTGGGGCAACATGTCCTGGGGCCACGCGACCTCGACCGATCTGGTGTCGTGGAGCGAGCAGCCCGTCGCGATCCCCGTCCTCGACGGCGAGATGGCCTTCTCCGGCAGCGCGGTCGCCGACGTCCGCAACACGGCGGGCTTCGCCGGCCCCGGCGAGACGGCCCTCGTCGCGGTCTACACGGCCGCCCGCCACGCCCTCCCGGACGGCACCGGGGCCTCGCAGGCCCAGGCGCTCGCCTACAGCGTCGACGACGGCGCCACCTGGACCCGGTACGCGGGCAACCCCGTCCTCGACATCGGCTCCGCGGAGTTCCGCGATCCGAAGGTCTTCTGGTTCGGCGGGGACGACGGCCACTGGGTGATGGTCGCCGTCGAGGCGGTCGACCGCCGCGTCGCGGTCTACACCTCGCCCGACCTGATCGCGTGGACCCGGCGCTCCCACTTCGGCCCCGCCCATGCCACGGGCGGCGTCTGGGAGTGCCCGGACCTCTTCCCGCTGCGCGTGCGCGGCACCGACGAGGTCCGCTGGATGATGATCGTGAGCCTCAACCCGGGCGGCATCGCCGGCGGCTCCGGCAGCCAGTACTTCCTCGGCGACTTCGACGGAGCCGAGTTCATCGCCGACCGGATCAGCGCGTCCGAGGACCCCGCCGACTACGACTGGCTCGACTACGGCCGGGACTACTACGCGGCCGTCTCCTTCAACGACGCTCCCGAGGGCCGCCGCCTCACGGTCGCGTGGGCCAGCAACTGGGACTACGCGAACGAGACGCCCACCGGCCCGTGGCGCTCGTCCATGTCGCTCGTGCGCGAGCTCGACCTCGTCCGCGGGGCCGACGGCCGTCTCCGCCTCGCGCAGCGGGCGGTCCTGCCGACCGGGCCGGCGTCCCGCGACGTCCGCGTCTTCGACGTCGACGTGTCCCGCCTCCCCGGCGACCGCACCGAGCTGCGCCTGCTCACCGGCACGACCGACGACGAAGTGGTGCTCACGGTCGACGGCGACGAGGGAGTGCTGACCTGCGACCGCACGCGCAGCGGCGCGGTGGAATTCGCGGCGTCCTTCCCCTCTGTCGAGTGGGCTCCGCTGCCCGCGCCGGACGAGTCGGGGCGGATCCCGGTCCGCATCGTCGTCGACGCCTCGGTGGTCGAGGTGTTCCTCGGCGGGGGTCTCAGCACCCTCACCCAGCTCGTCTTCCCGTCGGCGCCGTTCACGACGCTGCAGGTCCGCGCGGCGGCGGAGTGAGCGGGCCCGGCTCGGGCTCCGGCTCTCGCGTCCTCGTCGTCGGCGAGACCGTCGTCGACGTCGTCGAGCGGGACGGGAGCCGGTCGGAGCACGTCGGCGGCTCGCCCGCGACCGTCGCCGTCGCCCTCTCCCGGCTCGGCCGCTCCGTCCGCTTCGCCACCGCCCTGGGCGACGACGAGCGCGGACGCCGGGCCCGAGCGCACCTGGAGGAGTCCGGAGTCGCGGTGTCGGCGCCCGCGCGCGGCACCACGTCGACCGCGGCGGCGGTCATCGGCGCCGACGGGTCGGCCCGGTACGAGTTCGACCTCAGCTGGAACCCGGACCGCGTCGATCCCGACGGAGCCGCGCACCTCCACACCGGGTCGATCGCCGCCTTCCTGAATCCCGGCGCAGACAAGGTCGCGGACCTGCTCGACCGTCTGCCGCCCGGGACCTCCGTCAGCCTCGACCCCAACATCCGGCCCGAGGTGCTCCCTCCGCGCGCCGAGGTCCACCGCGTCCTCGAGCGGCTCCTCCGGCGCTGCCATCTGGTGAAGCTGAGCGACGAGGACGCCGAGTGGCTCCACCCCGGCGACTCCGTCGACGCCGTCCTCGACCGCCTCCTGGCTGCCGGCCCTTCGCTGGCGGTCGTCACGCGGGGCGGCGAGGGCATGGTCCTCGCGTCCCGCCGGGCCCGGGTCGTCGTCCCCGCCTCCCGCATCGCCGTCGCGGACACCATCGGCGCCGGCGACACGGCGATGGCCGGGCTGATCGACGCCCTCCTCGACAGCGGGACCACCGCTCTCGACGAGGACGCCCTCCTCGCGGCGGGCCGGTGGGCGGCCCGGGCGGCGGGAGTCACCGCCTCCCGCATCGGCGCGGACCCGCCCCTCCGAGCCGAGCTGGCCGGGGTCTGACGACCGGGCGGAGCGGACCCCGGCATCGAGCGGACGCCCGCGTTCCGAGCAGAGCGGTCGCGCACTCCTCGCATGCCGCCTTCCGCCCCGAGGCACTGCCCCTACCGCGATGTCCCGACACTCGGAGCGGCGTCTCGACGCACGAGCGGGCCTGCGCGCATCGGCGAGGACACCCGAGAGACGGGCGGAGCGCGATCGTGGGCGCAGACGTGCGCCGGACCCCTCGGGAGTCCGGCGCACGGCCTGGCGGTGATCAGCTGCCGGTGATCAGCCGGGATCAGCTGCCGGTGCGCTCACCGCGGCGTCGGAGGGTGAGGAGCATCAGACCGCCGCCGACCAGGGCGAGCAGGCCCAGCACTCCGGCGGTCGCCGTCGCTGCGGCGTCCACTCCGGTCGAGGCGAGAGCCGGACCGCGGGGACCGTTCGACCCGGATACGGGAACGACCCCGGCGTGGGAGGGCGCCGGTCGCGGCGCTGTGGTCGCGGTCGGAGTGGGCGAGGCCGTGGGCGTCGCGGTCGGCGTGGGGGTGGGGGTCGCCGTCGGAGCCACGGTCGGGGTCGCCGTCGGCGTGGTCGTCGGCGTGACCGTCGGAGCCACGGTGGGCGCGATCGTCGGAGTCACCGTCGGAGTGACGGTGGGCGCGATCGTCGGAGTCACCGTCGGAGTGACGGTGGGCGCGATCGTCGGAGTCACCGTCGGCACGACGGTGGGAGTCACCGTCGGGGTGACGGTGGGAGTCACGGTCGGCGTGACAGTGGGTGTGACCGTCGGCGTCACGGTCGGCGTGACGGTGGGGGTCACGGTCGGCGTGACAGTGGGTGTGACCGTCGGGGTCACGGTCGGAGTGATGGTCGGGGTCACCGTCGGCGTGACCGTGGGCGTCACGGTCGGCGTGACCGTGGGGGTCACGGTCGGCGTGACTGTCGGCGTGACCGTCGGCGTCACGGTGGGCGTGACCGTCGGGGTCACGGTCGGCGTCACGGTCGGCGTGACCGTCGGGGTCACGGTCGGCGTGACCGTCGGGGTCACGGTCGGCGTGACCGTCGGCGTCACGGTCGGCGTCACGGTCGGGGTCACGGTCGGCGTCACGGTCGGCGTGACCGTCGGGGTCACGGTCGGCGTGACCGTCGGCGTCACGGTCGGCGTCACGGTCGGCGTGATGGTCGGCGTAGCCGTCGGCGACGGTCCGCCGTCGGAGGGCTCGCAGCCCGGCTCGGTGAAGTCGTTGGAGTCGAGCGTGACCGCTCCCGTGCGGGCCAGTGCGCGGCCCTCGACGGAGACGCCCGTCGTCACCGTGATCGAGGCCGAGGCGAGCACGGAGCCCACGAAGTCCGAGTCGGTGCCGAGCGTCGCGGAGCTGCCGATCTGCCAGTAGACGTTGCAGGCCTGCGCTCCGTTGATCAGGGCCACCGTGCTCGACGAGGCCGTCGTCAGCGTCGACGCGGCGCGGATCACGAAGACCGCCTCGTTGACGCCCTCGGCGTCGAGCGTGAGCGTCCCCGTCACGCCGACCGGTCCGGCCGCGGTGTAGACCCCGGGCTTCAGCGTGCTGCCGCCGATCTCGGCGCCGATCTGCGCGGTCGTCGCCTGCGAGGCGAGCTGTCCGTAGGCGGTGCCCACGTCGGCCTGGGCCTGAGCCGCCTCCGCGTCTCCGCGGTGGATCACTCCGTCCGTCCGTCCGTCCGGGCGGGAATCCGGTGACGGCGGTCAGCGGGCTGCCCCCGACGCTCTGGTCCAGGACGCTCGACCCCGTGTTCGTCACGGTCGACGCGGCCATGACCGAGAAGTCCTCCACCGTGCCAAGGTCCAAAGCAGTGGCCGCCTGCGCCAAGACGCCGGCGAAGAGCGCGGCGCCGACGACGGCGAGGACGACACCCGTCCCGATCGCCCCTCTTCTGCGGTTCTGCCGATGACGGCGGAGCGAGGTGCGAGAGGACACGTGCGGCATGAGGCCAGCGATCTGCCCACGTCAGCGTGAGCTCAATAACCCGAGGTGGGAGGCTCGAACCGTAGGTCGCGCTCCTCGCCCGTCTCTACGCCGCGACCCTGACGGGGGCAGGATCCGCCGACGACGTCCCCCGACCCGGGACATCCTCGCCACCGGAGTCCTCGCGCCGGTGACGGCGGACCCGGCCGGCGGAGCGGATCAGCGGTGACGCCCGCGGCACCCGAACCGGTCGGAGTGCCGCGCGGCTGCCCGGGAACCCTCAGCCGAGAGCCGCCACCCGCTCGATCACGCCCTCGCCCAGCCGGGCGACGTACCCCTCCGGATCCGGCCCGGCCGGGGCCAGCTGCACGTGGTCGATCCCCAGCGCCGCGTACTCCTCCATCGCGCGGACGAAGCCGTCGGGGTCGCCGATCGGATCGCCGCCCCCGGTGATGGTCTTCGTGATCGTCGCGTAGTCGCGCCCGAGGTCGTCGCAGTGCCGCTTCAGCACGTCGAGCTTGTGCGCCACGTCGTCCGCGCCGGTGCCGAACAGGTTGCAGGCGTCGCCGTACTGAGCGACCAGCCGCAGCGTCTTCCTCTCGCCTCCGCCGCCGATGAGGATGGGCGGGCCGGGCTGCTGGATCGGCGCCGGGTGGTTCAGCGTCTCGGCCAGCCGGTAGTGCGTCCCCTCGAACGGCCCGTCGTCGTCGCTCCACATCTGACGGCAGATCCGCAGCGTCTCCTCCAGCCGCTCGAACCGCTCCTTCAGCGGCGGGTACGGCACGCCGAGCCCGAGGTGCTCGCGCTCGTACCAGGCGGCGCCGATGCCGAGCATCGCGCGCCCGCCGGAGAGCACGTCGAGGGTGGTGACGATCTTCGCGAGCAGTCCCGGATGGCGGTACGTCACGCCGGTGACGAGGAGCCCCAGCCGCATCCGCTCCGTCCGGCCGGCGACGAAGCCGAGCGAGGTGTAGCCCTCGAGCATCGGATCCTCGCTCGTCGCGAAGTGCTCCATCTGGAAGTAGTGGTCCATCAGCGTGAACCAGGCGCAGCCGACGTCCTCGGCCGTCCGCGCGGTCGCTCCGAGGATCGGCGCGATCCCCGCGCTTCCGCCCGGAAGGGTGAAGTTCATGAAGTGAATGCCGAGCTGCACGCGCGTCTCCTGTCGTCCCGGGATGTCCAGGAGCCAGTGTGCGCCGAGCCACCGCTCAACACGCCGACGCGCCCGCCTCTGAGCGGCGTCTCATCCGTTCCGCGGTGTCTCGGCCGATCGCACCCGTCGAGGCGCGGCCGTGCTCACTCGCAGACGCGGAAGCGGTTCCGGTCGAACCCGACGACGTCGCCGACGACGAGCTGGCGCCCGCGGCGCAGATCGACTTCGCCGTTGACGGTCACCATCCCCTCGGCGACCGCCTCCTTGGCCTCGCCGCCCGAGAGGATCCCCGCGAACTTGAGGAACTGGCCCAGGCGGATCGACCCGCCGCCCAGCGGGACGTCGACGGGCTCGGGGACGGCAGCGGCACCTGTCACGTCAGACCGCCGGGATGTCGGCGAAGCGCGAGAAGTGGCCGTGGAAGCCCACGGTCACCGTGCGGGTCGGGCCGTTGCGGTGCTTGGCGACGATGAGGTCGGCCTCGCCCGCGCGCGGGTTGTCCTTCTCGTAGGCGCTCTCGCGGTGCAGGAGGATCACCATGTCAGCGTCCTGCTCGATCGAGCCGGACTCGCGGAGGTCCGAGATGGCGGGGAGCTTGTCGGCGCGCTGCTCGGGGCCTCGGTTCAGCTGCGAGAGCGCGATGACCGGCACCTGCAGCTCCTTCGCGAGGAGCTTGAGGGCACGCGAGAACTCCGAGACCTCCTGCTGGCGGCTCTCGACCTTCTTGCCGGAGGTCATCAGCTGCAGGTAGTCGATGACGACCATCTTGAGCCCGACCCGCTGCTTGAGCCGGCGGCACTTCGCCCGGATCTCGACGAGGGTCATGTTGGGCGAGTCGTCGATGTAGAGCGGCGCGTCGTTGATCCGGCCGCGGGTGGAGGCGATGGTCGTCCAGTCGCGCTGGTCGACCGTGCCCTTCCGCATGTGCTGCAGCGGCACGGACGCCTCGGCCGAGAGGAGGCGCATCGCGATCTCGCTGCGCCCCATCTCGAGGGAGAAGAAGATCGTGGCCATGTTGTGCTTGATCGCGGCGGCGCGGGCGAAATCGAGCGCCAGCGTCGACTTTCCGAGCGCGGGGCGCGCGGCGACGATGATCATCTGCCCGGCGTGGAAGCCGTTGGTCAGGTCGTCGAGGTCGGCGAAGCCGGTGGGGACGCCGGTGAAGCTGCCGTCCTTGTGAGCGGCCGCCTCGATCTCGTCGATCGCGACGGTCACCGCGTCGGTCAGCGGGACGTAGTCCTCCGCCGTCTCGGAGCCGGTGACGTTGTAGATCTCGGCCTGCGCCGTGTTGACCAGGTCGAGCACCTCGCCCTCGCCCTGGTAGCCCATCTGCGCGATGCGGGTGCCCGCCTCGACGAGGCGGCGCAGCAGAGCGCGCTCGGCGACGATGGAGGCGTAGTACCCGGCGTTGGCCGCGGTGGGGACCATCGAGGTGAGCGTGTGCAGGTAGTCGGCGCCGCCGGCCCGCTGCAGCTCGCCCTGCTTCGTGAGCTCGTCGGTGACCGCGATGACGTCGGTCGGCTCGCCGTGCGAGTAGAGGGCGAGGATCGCGTCGAAGACGATCTCGTGCTTGGGGATGTAGAAGTCGGTGCCCTTGACGCTCTCGACGACGTCGGCGACCGCGTCCTTCGAGAGCAGCATGCCGCCCAGCGCCGACTGCTCGGCGAGGAGGTCGTGCGGAGGGGTCCGCTCGTTCCCGCGTGACTCGCCGCGGTCTCCGCGACCGTCCCGTCCGTCCGAGCCGGGTACCGCCAGGTGCGCGATCGTCATGCCTTCGCCTCCTCCTGTCGGGTGCTGCGCGTCCGGTCGAGCCGGTGCCGGGATCCGGTCTACCAGCGACCTCCGACAGCGGCGCACGGGCGCCTGCCCGCACCCCTCGCGGGGCGCTGCGCCACCCTACGGACCGCCGCCCGCGGCACGCAAACCGCCCTGTGGAGAGAGCTGTGCAGAACCGAGGGGAAACGCCGGGCCCACTGTGGGCAACGTGTGGACAACCCTGTGGGATCAGCGGCCCTCAACAAGTTTTTTCCGGCTTTTGACCAGGCATTTCCTGCTTTCCACAGGTGTGTGGGGAAAAGAGTCTCAAGACCACAGTGAAGGTTGGTCCCGCCGGAGGGTGTATGTGGATGGAGCTGTGGAGAACGGGAACGACGAAGGGCGGTGCGAGGGGACTCGGAAGCCCCGTCGCACCGCCCTCCGCGGCGTTCTCGCGGCCTTACTTGGCCGCGACCACCTGCAGCTTCACAGTGGCCTGGATGTCGTCGCGCAGACGCACCACGGCCTCGTGCTCGCCGACGTGCTTGATCGCGTTCGAGATGACGATCTTGCGCTTGTCGAGCTCGCCGAATCCGGCCGCCGCCACCGCGTTCGCGATGTCGGAGGTCTTCACCGAGCCGAACAGGCGGCCGTCCTTGCCGGCCTTGACCGTCAGCTTCACGCGGTTGGCCTCGAGGACCTGCTTGGTGTGCTGGGCCTCTTCGATGGTCTTGTGCTCACGAGCGGCTCGCGCCGACTTGATCTGCTCGACCTGCTTCTCGCCACCGCGGGTCCACGCGACGCCGAAGCCCTGCGGGATGAGGTAGTTGCGGGCGAACCCGTTCTTCACGTCGACGACGTCGCCGGCCGAGCCGAGTCCGTCGACCTCGTGGGTCAGGATGACCTTGGACATACCGTTACCTACCTTCCGCTGCCGGCGTAGGGCAGGAGCGCCATCTCGCGGGCGTTCTTGACGGCACGGGCGATGAGGCGCTGCTCCTGAACGGAGACGCCGGTGATACGACGGGCGCGGATCTTCCCGCGCTCCGAGATGAACTTGCGGAGGGTCGCGACGTCCTTGTAGTCGATGACACCCACGCGGACCGACTTCGCGGGGGCCGCGTTCTTCGCGCCCTTGCCGCGGATCGGCTTGCGGCGGTCGCCGCTGCTCTTTCCAGCCATAGTGGTTTCCTTAGATTCTGGTTCGCCCCTGCCCCGCCGCGAGTGATCGCGGTGCGGGGGAGGCGTGATTCAGGTGAGGAGAGCGTCCGAGCCGAGGCTCAGAACGGCGTCTCGTCGTTGTAGCTGCCCGGCGTGCTCCACACGTCGCCACCGGCGGGAGCGCTCGGCGCCCACGGCTCCTCGGCCTGACCGCCACGGTTGCCGCCGGCGTTGCCGGAGCCCCCCTGACCGCCGCCGCCGAAGCCGCCCTGGCCGCCGCCGATCTGACCGCCGTTGCCCTGGCCGCCACCGGCCTGGCCGCGTCCGCCTCCACCGGAGGCGCGCGTGACCTGCGCGGTCGCGTAGCGCAGCGAGGGCCCGATCTCGTCGATCTCGAGCTCGATGCTGGTGCGCTTCTCGCCTTCCTTCGTCTCGTAGGAGCGCTGCTTCAGGCGGCCGGTCGCGATGACGCGGCTGCCCTTGGTCAGCGTTCCTGCGACGTTCTCGGCGAACTCGCGCCAGACGGAGGCGCGGAGGAACAGCGCTTCGCCGTCCTTCCAGTCGTTCGCCTGACGGTCGAAGGTGCGCGGCGTGGAGGCGATGGTGAAGTTCGCGACCGCGAGCCCGCCCTGCGTGTAGCGCAGCTCGGGGTCGGCGGTGAGGTTCCCCACCACGGTGATGATCGTCTCGCCGGCCATGAGCGCTACGCCTTGGGAGCGGCCGAGGCCTTGGCAGCCTTGCGGGCGGCCTTCTCGTCGGCGAGCTTCGCGGCGGCAGCGACCTGGGCGATGCCCTCTTCGGCCCGCAGCACCTTGGTGCGCATGACGGCCTCGGACAGCTTCAGCTGACGGTCGAGCTCGTTCGCTGCGGCGGAGGTCGACGTGAAGTCGACGACGGCGTAGATGCCCTCGGACTTCTTGTTGATCTCGTACGCCAGACGACGGCGGCCCCAGACGTCGACCTTGTCGATGGATCCACCATCGGTGCGGATGACGTTGAGGAACTTGTCGAGACTCGGAGCGACAGTGCGCTCATCGATCTCGGGGTCCAGGATGACCATGATCTCGTACTGATGCGTCACTAACCCACCTCCTTCGGACTGAACGGCCACGGTATTTCCGTGACAGGAGGGTATGTAGCATCTGCCCACTCCCGCGGACGCGAGTGCGTCTGGTCGTGGACAACCTGTACAGACTACAACAGGACCGCCGCGACGCGCCGGACGGATCCGCTCGAGGCGCACCACCCGGGCGCAGGGCGAGGCGGGCACGGGGCCCCGCTCAGCGCCTCAGCGCGACGCCCACCACTCGCGGAGCCGCTGCGTCGCGACCTCCTCGCCGAGCGGCCCCTCCTCGAGCCGCAGCTCCAGCAGGAACCGGTACGCCTGCCCGACCTCGGGGCCCGGGGCGAGGCCGAGTATCTCCATGATCCGCGTGCCGTCGAGGTCGGGGCGCTTGGAGGCGAGCTCCTCCTTCTCGGCGAGCTCCGCGATGCGCGCCTCGAGGTCGTCGTAGGCGTGCGCGAGCCGGTCGGCCTTGCGGCGGTTGCGCGTGGTCACGTCGGCGCGCGTGAGGATGTGCAGTCGCTCGAGCAGGGGCCCGGCGTCGGTCACGTAGCGGCGCACCGCGGAGTCGGTCCACGCGCCGTCCGTGTACCCGAAGAAGCGCAGGTGCAGCTCGATGAGGCGGGCCACGTCCTTCGTCGTCTGGTTGTCGAACTTCAGTGCGCGCATCCGCTTGATCGCGAGCTTGGAGCCGACCATGTCGTGGTGGTGGAAGCTCACCGCTCCGCCCGGCTCGAGCCGCCGCGTGGCCGGCTTCCCGATGTCGTGCAGGAGGGCGGCGAGCCGCAGCACGACGTCGGGCGCGGCTCCGGGGTGCCGCGACTCCTCCAGCGCGAGCGCCTGCTCCAGCACGGTGAGGCTGTGGGTGTAGACGTCCTTGTGGTGGTGGTGCTCGTCCTGCTCCAGGCGCAGCGCGGGCAGCTCCGGGAGGAAGCGACCGGCCAGACCGGTGTCGACCAGCAGCTCCAGGCCGGCGCGGGGCGAGGCGGTCGCGAGGAGCTTCCGCAGCTCCTCCTGCACGCGCTCCGCCGAGACGTCGTCGATCCGTCCGGCGAGCTCGGCCATCGCCCACTCGACCTCGTCGGTGGTGCGGAAGCCGAGCTGCGAGGTGAAGCGCGCGCCGCGGAGCATCCGGAGCGGATCGTCGCCGAAGGAGAGGTCGGCGGGGGAGGGGGTGCGCAGCCGGCCGGCGAGCAGGTCCTCCACTCCTCCCGAGGGATCGACGAGGACGACCTCCGGAAGCCGCAGCGCCATCGCGTTGACCGTGAAGTCGCGCCGCACCAGGTCGCCCTCGAGCGAGTCGCCGAACTCGACCTCGGGCTTGCGGCTCACCCCGTCGTAGCTGTCGCTGCGGTAGGTCGTGATCTCGACCGTCTCGCCGGCCACGCGAGCGCCGATCGTGCCGAAGGCCCGGCCGATGTCCCAGTGCGCCTCGGCGATCGGAGCGACGATCCGCACGATGTCGTCGGGGCGCGCGGAGGTGGTGAAGTCGAGGTCGTGCACGCCGTGGCCGAGGAAGGCGTCGCGGACCGGGCCGCCGACCAGCGCGAGCTCGTGGCCCTGGGCTGCGAACGCCTCCGCCAGCCGCGTCACCGTGGGCGTCCCCGCGAGCGCGCGGAGGGTCTCGAGAGCGGTCTGGACGCTGTGCATTCGCACGATCCTAGTGGCGGGGGGTGTCCCGGCAGCGGGTGACCGTGCCAGGGGGTTACGCGGGGGAACCGCCTGCACAGCGGACGCACCGCCTGCCCCGAGGAGGGCTGCCCGTAGAATCACCCGCATGGAGGCCGAGTGAGTCCGATGCATCGGCGCGACCCCTCCCTCCGCTCCCGCCGCTCGCGGGCGGCCCTCCTCCTGCTCCGCTCGGCAGGTGCTGCCGCCCTCGCGCTCGGCCTGACCGGCGTGGCCTCCCCCGCCCTCGCGGCCCCGGTCGCCGCCGCGACGGCGACCTCGACGCCCGCTCCCGGCACCGTCACCACGACCGCCGGGGCCGGCAGTGACGGCGTCCTGCGGCCCGGCCAGGACCTCGAGCTCTCGATCGCCGTGCGCAACGGCACCACCGAGGCGACCGACAGCGCCGACGTGACGGTCGCCCTCTCCTACGCCACCCTCGACACCCGCGCGGAGCTGCACGACTGGCTCGACGCCGAGGCCGACAACGACACCGACCCGGTCCGTGCGACCGCCCAGCTGCGCCTGCTGCCCTCCAGCACCGCCGAGGCCGGCCTCACCGTGCGGGTCGACCAGATCCCCTTCTCCAACGACCGGACCGCGCTCGGCACCCACGCCGTCCTCGTCACGGTCACCGGTCCAGGTGGTGTCGTCTCGACCGCTCGCACCGCCGTCGAGCTGACCGACGACGCGGTGGCCCCGGAGCGCGAGACCGGCGTCAGCGTCCTCGTCCCGCTCACCGTCCCGGACACGGCCGACGGCCTGCTCTCGGCCGAGGCCCTCGCCGACTACACCGACGGCACGGGGACCCTCACCCGGCAGCTCGACGCGGTCGCGGGGAAGGGCGTCACGATCGGGGTCGACCCGCGCATCCTCGCCTCGATCCGGATCCTCGGCAGCGCCGCTCCGGAGTCGGCCCTCGACTGGCTCGACCGGCTGCAGTCCGTGCCGAACGAGCGCTTCGCCCTGCCGTACGCCGACGCCGACGTCTCGGCCCAGGCGCAGGCCGGGCTCTCCGCCCTCCTCTCTCCCACCTCCTTCGAGTACGCGATCGACGACACCCGCTTCGCCGCGGTCCCCGGCACCGCCAGCCCGGCGCCCACGGTCGCCGTCGACTCCGACCAGCCGGCCGAGGAGCTGCCGGCGCGTCCGAGCACCGAGTCGCTGCTCGCCTCCGACTGGAGCACCTCCCTCGGCAGCGTCGCGTGGCCCGACGAGGGCACCCTCCGGGGGTCGGACCTCGACGTCTACGCGGCCAGCGGAGTGAACCGCACGGTCGTCCCCTCCTCCGGTCTCCTGCTGCCGGAGGAGGTGACCACGACCTCGCGCGCCACCGTCGGCGACTCGGACCTGGTCGTGGCCGACTCGCGCCTCACCGAGGCGTTCGACGCGGCCGCCACCGCCACCGACGACACCGAGTGGCGCGCCCGCATGTCCGAGATCGCCACCGATCTCGCCGAGGTGCAGGAGGAGGGGACCCCGCCGTACGTCGCGCTCAGCCTCGGCCGCGGCTCGGCGATCGGCGGCGCGCGCCTCTCCGAGACCCTCGACGCGATCGAGTCGCTGCCCTGGGCCCGCGGAGTCGCCCTCTCCACCGCCCTCGCCGTCCCCGCGACCGAGGGCGCGAGCGTCGTCGACTCGCCGGAGTCGGAGTCGCGGCTCGACCGGGTGCGCGACGTGCTCGACGCCGGCTCCGAGGTCGAGGCGTTCTCCTCCGTGCTGCAGGAGCCGGAGCTGCTGTCGGGCAAGAGCCGCAACGACGTGCTGGCGCTGCTCTCGGTGACCTGGCGCGGAGACGGCAGCGGCTGGGGCGACGCCGTCGGCGCGGCCATGACCGAGGCCGACCGGACGCTCTCGCTGGTGTCGATCGACGCGACCGGCAGCATCCTGCAGGTCTCCCGCGACTCGAGCATCCCCGTGTACGTCCGCAACGAGCTCCCCTGGCCGATCGCCGTCCGCATCCAGGCCTCGACCTCGAACGCCGTCCTCGACATCGACGAGGAGGCGATCGAGACCACCGAGATCGACGCCCGCTCGCAGGGCCGCGTCCTCATCCCCGTGAAAGCCCGGGTCGGCAACGGCGAGACGAGCCTCGGCCTGCAGCTGACCTCGGCGCAGGGCGTCCCCATCGGCATCCCCACGGGCATGACGACCAGCGTCCGCGCCGACTGGGAGACCGTCGGCACCCTGGTCATCGGGATCGCGCTCGTCGTCGTCTTCGGAGCCGGCATCCTCCGCAACATCCGCCGTCGCCGTCGAGGCGACACCCCAGAGGACGAGGAGGACCCGAACGCCGTGCTCGAGGTCCAGCCCGACCTCGACGACCAGCGATCGGACCCGCGTGGCTAGCTTCTCCCTCGGACGCGCGAGCGCCGTCCTCGCCTCCGGCACGATGGTCTCGCGGATCCTCGGCTTCGTCATGTCGATCGTCATGGCGAACACGATCGGAGCCGCGGTCGCGCCGGGCGCGGACGCCTTCACGACGGCGAACCTGCTGCCCAACACGATCTACTCGATCATCGCGGGCGGCGCTCTGAACGCCGTCCTCGTCCCGCAGATCGTGCGGGCGGGCCTCGACGCCGACGGCGGCCGCGGCTACATCAACCGCCTGCTGACCCTGGCGCTCGGCCTGCTCCTGGTGACCACGATCGCCGCCACGGTCCTCGCTCCCCTGCTCGTGCGCCTCTACGCGCCCGGCTACGGACCGGAGCAGTACCAGCTGGCCGTCGCCTTCGCGTTCTGGTGCCTGCCGCAGGTCTTCTTCTACGGCCTCTTCACGATCCTCGGCGAGGTGCTCAACGCCCGCGGCTCGTTCGGCCCCTTCACCTGGGCGCCCGTGCTGAACAACGTCGTGGTGATCGCCGGGCTCGTCGCCTTCATGGTGCTGTTCGGCGCCGATCCGGAGGGGAACCGTCCGGTCGACTCGTGGTCCCCGGCGATGGTCACCCTCCTCGGCGGGAGCGCGACGCTGGGCATCGTCGTCCAGTCGCTGTTCCTGATGCTCTTCTGGCGGAGGGTCGGCCTCAGCTACCGCCCCGACTTCCGCTTCCGGGGCGTCGGCCTCGGCACGGCCGGGCGGATGTCGCTGTGGTCGTTCGCCACGGTGCTGCTGACCATCGTCGCCGGCATCGTCGAGAGCCAGGTCTCCTCCACCGCGTCCGGCGAGGGGCCCTCGGCCGCGGCGCTGCAGAAGGCGTGGCTGATCTTCATGCTGCCCCACTCGGTCATCGCGATCTCGATCGCCATGGCGTACTTCACCAAGATGAGCGGCCACACCGCGCGGGGGGAGATGAAGGAGTTCCGCTCGGACGTCTCCACCTCGCTCCGCCTGGTGCTGATGATGCTCGTCTTCGCCGCCGCCGCGATCGTCGTGGTCGCAGTGCCGTTCGGCTCCGTCTTCACCGACTCGTACGCGGACGCGCAGGCCATCGGAGCGATCGCCATGGCTTACGTGATCGCCCTGCCGCTGTTCTCCTCGATCGCCATCATGCAGCGCGCGTTCTACGCCCTGAGCGACGGAGCGCGGCCGTTCCTGTTCACCCTGGTGCAGGTCGTCGTGGCGGTCGCCGGGTACCTGATCGTGCTCCGGCTCCCCGCCGACCGCACCGCTGTCGGCATCGCCGCTGCGACCTCGCTCGGCATCTGCGTGCAGGCCCTCGTGGCGGCCCTCCTCCTGCGCCGCCGGCTCGGCGGCCGCGGAGGCAGGCGGATCCTCGTCAGGCTCGCGCAGTTCCTCCTCGCCGCGGTGCCCTCCGCCGCCGCCGGCTACGGCGTCCTGGTCGCCCTCGGCGGCACGCGCGCGGGCGGTTTCGCCGTCTCGAACTACGTGGAGCCGCTGCTCTCGATGGCCGCGATCGGCACCGTGATGGCGCTCGTCTACTTCGCGGTCCTCTGGTTCCTCCGGGTGCCGGAGCTGCGCGCCGTCCTCGCTCCGGTGCTCCGCCGACTCGGCCGCTGATGCTGCTCCGGTAAAAGCCCGGTCAGATTGCATTTCCTGGGCTGCTGCATCGAGCGGCGCATGGCACGACCGGCACTCCCGGGCCCGCGGAATAGTGCCCGCCTAGGATGTGTTGTAGCCCACGGAGCCGCGGAACGATTCGAGCGACCGGCTCCGGGTGCTCGGCTCCCGCCCCACCCGTCACCGCTCGTACAGACCCCGAGGAGTTGCCGTGCGCGACATCGTCATCATCGGATCCGGCCCCGCCGGCTGGACCGCCGCCATCTACGCGGCGCGCGCCGAACTGCACCCGGTGGTCGTGGCCTCGTCGGTCGAGATCGGCGGCGACCTGATGAACACGACGGACGTCGAGAACTTCCCCGGCTTCCCCGACGGCGTCCTCGGCCCCGAGCTGATGACCTCGATGCAGGCGCAGGCCGAGAAGTTCGGCGCCGAGACCTTCTACGACGACGTCACCTCCCTCGATCTCGAGGGCGAGGTCAAGACCGTCCACCTCGGCTCCGGCGAGAGCATCGAGGCGAAGACCGTCGTCGTCGCGACCGGATCCGCGTACCGCAAGCTGGGCCTCCACGACGAGGACCGCCTGTCGGGACATGGTGTCTCGTGGTGCGCCACCTGCGACGGATTCTTCTTCAAGGGCAAGACCATCGCCGTCGTCGGCGGGGGCGACTCCGCCATGGAGGAGGCGACCTTCCTCACCAAGCACGCCGCGAAGGTCTATGTGATCCACCGCAAGGACTCGCTCCGCGCCTCGAAGGTCATGCAGAAGCGCGCCTTCGACAACGACAGGATCGAGTTCATCTGGAACGCCGAGGTCACCGGCATCACCGGCGAGAACCACGTCGACGGCGTGAAGCTGCGCGACACGGTCGACGGCACCGAGTCCCACCTCGACCTCGACGGCCTGTTCATCGCGATCGGCAACGACCCGCGCACGCACGTCGTGCACGGCAAGCTCGACCTCACCACCGAGGGCACCATCTCGGTGGTCGGCCGCTCCTCCCAGACCTCCGTTCCCGGCGTCTTCGCCGCGGGCGACGTGATCGACCCGACCTACCGTCAGGCCGTCACCGCCGCGGCATCCGGAACGGTCGCCGCCCTCGACGCGGAGCACTACCTCGCTTCGCTCGCCGATGGCACCGCCCACCCCGACGGCTCACCCCGGGCCGAGCTAATCACCCGCTGACCGTCCGGTCATCGCACATCGGAGCCGGCAGCCCGCCGACTCGTGAAGGAGAGAACACCATGTCCACCGCGAAGAGCGTCACCGACGCATCGTTCCAGTCCGACGTCCTCGACTCCGAGAAGACCGTCCTGGTCGACTTCTGGGCCGAGTGGTGCGGCCCCTGCCGCATGGTCGCGCCGATCCTCGACCAGATCTCGGCCGAGCACGGCGACAAGATCGAGATCGTCAAGCTGAACGTCGACGAGAACCCGCAGACCGCCGCGAAGTACCAGATCACGTCGATCCCGGCGATGAAGGTGTACCAGAAGGGTGAGGTCGTGAAGACCGTCATCGGCGCCAAGCCGAAGCCGGCCCTCGAGGCCGACCTGGCCGCGTTCCTCTGAGTTCGCACTCCTGACCGCCCTGCGGTCTCCGAGAGCCCCTGTCACGTCGTGACGGGGGCTCTCCTCGTGCAGGGCTGTTTCACGTGAAACAGCCCTGCTTTGGCGCAGGCCACGATCCCTGCAGTGGCGCCCGACCGCCCCGCCGCAGCACAGGACCGGCCGGTACTGTGGATCCACCCGGCTCCGGCCGGAGAGACCCTGTCCACCGAGCGAAGCGGAACCATCGTGACGAATCGCGGCCCCAACCTCGACCCCTGGTACAACTCCTACGCGGAGCGCACGGCCGGTCTGGCCGCCAGCGAGGTCCGAGCCCTGTTCGCCGTCGCGTCACGCCCCGAAGTGGTCTCGCTCGCCGGCGGCATGCCGTTCGTGTCCGCGCTCCCCCAGGACCTGGTGACCGGCGCCATCGACACCGTGATGCGGGAGCAGGGACCCGTCGCGCTGCAGTACGGGTCGGGGCAGGGCGTCCCCGTCCTGCGCGAGCAGATCCTCGACGTCATGGCTCTTGAGGGCATCTCCGCCAGCGCGGACGACATCGTGGTCACCACGGGCTCTCAGCACGCCCTGGAGCTCGTCTCGAAGCTGTTCCTGGACCCGGGGGATGTCGTCCTCTCCGAGGGCCCCAGCTACGTCACGGCGATGGTCATCTTCCGGTCGTACCAGGCCGACGTCGAGCACGTCCCCATGGACGAGCACGGGCTCATCCCCGCGGCCCTCCGCGAGCACATCGCCCGCGTGCGCGCCGCCGGGAAGACGATCAAGTTCCTGTACACGATCCCCACCTTCCACAACCCCGCAGGCGTGACCCTCAGCTGGGAGCGCCGCGTCGAGATCCTCGAGATCTGCAAGTCCGAGGGAATCCTCGTGCTCGAGGACAACCCCTACGGCCTCCTCTACTTCGAGGATGTCCCGCCGAAGGCGATGCGCTCGCTGGAGGAGGACGGGGTGATCTACCTCGGGACGTTCTCGAAGACGCTCGCTCCCGGCTTCCGGGTGGGCTGGGCTCTCGCTCCGCACGCGATCCGCGAGCGGCTGATCCTCGCCAACGAGGCGGCCGTCCTCAGTCCGTCGTCCTTCAGCCAGCTGGTCATCTCGAAGTACCTCGAGACGGCCGACTGGCGCGGACAGATCGACACCTTCCGCGGCGTCTATCGCGAGCGGAAGGAAGCGATGCTGAAGGGCCTGCAGACCCATCTGCCCGGCCTCAGCTGGACGAACCCGAACGGCGGCTTCTACGTCTGGGTCACGCTGCCCGAGGAGCTCGACTCCAAGGCGATGCTGCCGCGCGCAGTGAAGGAGCTCGTCGCGTACACGCCGGGCACTGCGTTCTACGGTAACGGAGACGGACGTCAGAACATCCGCCTCTCGTTCTGCTACCCGACGCCGGAGCGCATCGGTGACGGCATCCGCCGCCTCGCCACGGTCATCAACGGGGAGCTCGATCTGCTGTCGACCTTCGCGGGCACGGGCCGGCTGAGCAGCGCCGACGCGAGCAAGCGTGACGCCGTCCTGCCGCCGAACGTCTCCTGACACCGCTCCTTCGATAAGAAAGCCCTGGTCATGACCGATTTCTCTGTGCTCGACCGTACACTCGACATCGTCGTCATCAGCGGTGGCATCAGCCACGAGCGCGACGTCTCCTTGCGGTCGGGCCGTCGCGTGGCGGATCGTCTCTCCGCGATGGGCCACCGCGTCTCCCTGCACGAACCGGACGCCGGCCTCCTCTCGACGCTCCTGCAGAAGCGTCCGGACGTCGTCTGGCCCGCGGTGCACGGGGCGAGCGGTGAGGACGGTGCGCTCCTCGGGCTCCTCGAGGCGGCTGGCTTCGCCTACGTCGGCTCGCAGACGGACGCGGCGCGCCTGGCCTGGTTCAAGCCGACCGCGAAGACGCTCGTCGTTCGCGCGGGCTTCTCGACCCCGCGCTCCGTCACCCTCCCCCGCGAGACCTTCCGCGAGCTCGGAGCCGGCGGGATTCTGGAGCAGGTCGAGGCGCACCTGCCGGGCTCCCTCGTGGTGAAGCCCGCTCAGGGCGGTTCGGCCCAGGGCGTCAGCATCGTGACGGAGTCGTCGCAGCTCCCGCGAGCGATGGTCGAGGCGTACACCTACGGCGACGTCGTGCTCATCGAACAGCAGATCCAGGGAACCGAGGTCTCCGTCGGTGTTCTCGACCTCGGTGACGGACCTTTCGCGCTGCCGCCCGTAGAGATCGCACCCGTCGCGGGCCAGTACACCTTCGAAGCGCGCTACAACGCGGGGGAGACGCACTTCTACACGCCGGCCCGGATCTCGCCGGAGATCACGGAGGAAGTGTCCCGCGTGGCCGTCGCGATCCACGAGCTGCTGGGGCTCCGCCACCTGTCGCGACTCGACTTCATCATCGACGAGGCCGGACTCCCCTGGTTCTTCGACGCGAACGTCCTTCCCGGAATGACCGAGACCTCACTCGTTCCCCAGGCCATTGAGGCATCCGGCCGCTACCTCGGCGACGTCTACTCCACCCTCGCGAAGCTCGCAGCCTCCTGACTCCATACCGTTTCACGTGAAACGGTCCGCTGCGCGTACGCTCCTGGTCGCGAGGCTGCGGCGTTGTGAACAAGTGCGCGAAACCATGCCAGACGAGTAGCCGGATCGCGGTATATCGAGACCCGCGATCGCCCCCTTCTCCTATGACATGGGTCGAGTAGCCGCCCAACAGCGTGTCTTGGTCTTCATCAGCAGACCAGCAGTGCCTACTCCGGGGAAGAACCCGAGGCCGCGTCTCGACTCCGACAACGTCAGACACCCATCGCCGCGCCGGTCGAGTATCCGTAGATCGGCGTGGCGAGGCCCCCCTCGTCGCGCTGAACCCACCAGGAATCGACCCGGCCCAAGGGCTTCGATCGGCACCGGGTCCTCGTAGTCATGCTGGTCGAGGAACCGCATTGCTGCGTATCGAGAACCGGAGACCCTCGGTGGGTACCAGGTGAGGCATTGCCTGGAGCAAGATATCCACACCGATCGTTTCGCTATATCCGCAGACATACCGGCGAAGAGCAGTAGTGCGTCGAATCGAGGCTCACCACAATCGCCACCCGCGCCATCTTTAGGAAACGACTTGTTCTATCGACGCTGATCGACGCCAGCACCCTTCGCCATGCTGGTCGAGTAGCCACAACGCGACGTATAGAGATCCACGGGCCGAAGGGACCCCTTTAGCTTGGTTCTCCGACCTCAACTTCGCCTCGGGGGGGGGTGGTGTCTCTATTCCCCTGCTCAGGCGAGCAATCTCTTTCGAGCACTGCGATCGAAGTCGGTCCCACGATGATCCGCATGGGCGTCCAATGTTCTCGGCAGGGGCGTTTCACGTGAAACGCTTCCGCCGCCGTTGAGCAACTTCGATCCGAAATGTTGCGCCCGTTGGAGCGAGTCGAGCCGACGAGGGCCTCCCCTCCTACCTGACAAGCTCGTAGCTCTTCAATGGCTAGGCCGCCCTAGAGCGGACCGTTTCACGTGAAACGGTCCTTCCATCGTCTCTTTCAGTGCTCTCTGGGGGCGACCGCCGACGGAGTCCTCCGTCAAACCTCGGCGAACCCAGTCATCACATCTGCATCGATCCGTGAAAACGACGCAATACTGCAATTCGTCTAAGGTTGCCCCCCCGCCGGCCAATTTCTGGAGGCCGAGGAAGCACTCCTCACCGGCTACTTGCGATGCACGGACAGCCGAGGTGATCCTCATCTCGGCGGCCGACGTAGGAATGTTTCACGTGAAACATTGCGCACGCGAATATCGGCGACCATGACGTCGCCCTGGGCAGCGGAGAGCGCCACCGAGTACGACCCGCCCAGGCACCCGTCCTGCGCCCGCCAGCGAGTCACCGAAAGCGACATGAACTCCGGAGGTCAACGAGGTCTGAACTCAGCCAACCCTAGATCCGGCGCTCCACGCCTACTCAACCGCCATATAGGCGCATCGTGAGCAGCTCTATCCAGAGATCAATGCACCAGATACCCGGCGATCGTCACCGATCGGCAATACCAGCCGTATTCTCGACCAGGACCGGAGTAAGCAGCGCCCCGCAGAACCCGGAACCACTTCATCGGACTGTACCGGTCAGAAGGGCCTATCAATCCGAGAGAGGACGACAACCGAGAATCCTCAGCTCACAAGGCATCTCGAAGATCGCCCCAAGCGTGCTCATCTGCGATCGCGGTGCCGACGACGGGAGCGGATACCGCCACATCGGCGATTGCGGCCAAGAACACAGCGCGAGGCCGCGCACGCCAGCCGCACGGCGAATCAGTGGCGGCCACTAGGCCGACCCTCTACGGAGCGAGCGACACCTCAGTCGGCTCCCCGAGCTCGGCGAGGATGCGGTTCAAGTCCTGGATGGTGGCGAAGTCGATGACCATCTGGCCCTTACGTGCGCCCAGGGTGACCTTGACGCGCGTGTTCAACCGGTCGCCGAGGTGATCCGCGATCGACGAGAGGTGTCCGGAGTGCCCGCCCTGCTCCTCCACCACGGGACGCGTGGTCGTCCGCGGCGCCTTCATCTGCGCCGCGGCGGCCTCGGCGGCGCGGACGGACAGGTCCTCGTTGACGATCTTGTCGGCCAGGCGGCGCATCATCTCGACGTCGTCGAGGGACAGAACCGCACGCGCGTGTCCTGCGGTCAGGACGCCGGCAGCGACGCGGGCCTGCACATCGGCCGGGAGCCGCAGGAGACGGAGCGTGTTCGAGATCTGCGGCCGCGAACGTCCGAGCCGCGTCGCCAGGGCCTCCTGGGTGATCCCGAAGTCGCTGAGGAGCTGCTGGTAGGCGGACGCCTCCTCGAGCGGGTTGAGGTCGGCGCGGTGCAGGTTCTCCAGCAGCGCGTCGCGGAGCATGTTCTCGTCGGCCGTGTCCTTGACGACCGCGGGGATGGTGGTCAGTCCCGCGGCCTTCGAGGCGCGGAACCGGCGCTCACCCATGACGAGCTCGTACTTCGCTCCGCCGCGAGCCGTCACGGGCCGGACGACGATCGGCTGCAGCACTCCGAACTCGCGGATGCTGTGGACGAGCTCCGCGAGGTCGTCCTCGTCGAACACCGACCGCGGCTGCGCCGTGTTGGGGGTGATGTCGGCGAGGGGGAGTCGCGCCAAGCGCGCTCCGGGGACCTCGAGGAGCTCCTCGGCACGGGCCGAATCGCCGACCTGATCAGGGAAGAAGACGTCGACAGGCCGGGAGCGCGACTCGTCGCTGGTCGGGATGAGCGAGCCGATCCCCCGGCCGAGTCCCGTGCGCTTGGTCGCCATCAGCGTGCCTCTCCTTTGTGTGCCGTCTCGGGTGTCTTCCGAGCTCCGCGTCGTGCGATCTCTGCGGCCGCCTCCAGATACGCCAGCGAACCGGACGACTGCGGGTCGTAGCTGATCACGCTCTGTCCGTAGCTCGGCGCCTCCGAGATCCTCACGTTGCGCGGGATCACCGCGCGCAGCACCTCCTTCGGGAAGTGCTCTCGGACATCCGCTGCCACCTGCTGGGAGAGGTTCGTGCGGCCGTCGTACATCGTCAGGAGGATCGTCGAGACACCGAGGTTCGGATTGAGGTGCCGCTCGATCAAGTCGATGTTCTTGAGCAGCTGGCTGAGCCCCTCGAGCGCGTAGTACTCGCACTGGATCGGGATGAGCACCTCGCGAGCGGCGACGAACGCGTTGATGGTCAGCAGACCGAGCGACGGCGGGCAGTCGATGAAGACGTAGTCGAACGGCTCGTCCATGGTGTCGAGCATGCGGTCGAGCGCACGGCGGAGACGCTGCTCGCGTGCGACGAGCGAGACCAGCTCGATCTCGGCGCCGGCCAGGTGGATGGTCGCCGGCACACCGTAGAGCGAGGCGAACTCCGGGCTCTTCTGCACGACGTCCGCGAGGGGAGTGTCGTTGACGATCACGTCGTACACGCTGGCCGTCTCGGCGCGGTGCTCGATGCCCAGGGCCGTCGACGCGTTGCCCTGCGGATCGAGGTCGATGACGAGCACCTTCGCCTCACCGCGGGCGAGCCCGGCGGCGAGGTTGACGGTCGTCGTCGTCTTGCCGACGCCGCCCTTCTGGTTCGAGATCGTGATGACGCGCGTCGACTCGGGCTTGGGCAGCGGCTGGGCGTTCAGCAGTGCGCGCCGACGGGTCATGTCCGCGATCTCCCGGGCCAGGGGAGTCGAGGAATCGAAGCCTCCGGTCAGACCGGCGGAATCGGTTTGTTTCACGTGAAACCTTCGCTCAGCGAGTGGGACGGACATCAGCACCGAGGAGTCGACGGACGAGGAGTCGGGGGCTCACTGCGGCGTCGTGGCGATCATCCCACTGTAGCCCGGACGACCCTCGTCACCTCGGAGAGCACGCCGTCGCCGAGCACGACGACCTCGGGCGGGGAGAGCCGGAAACGACGGATCTGCTTGGCCGCCGCCTCGATCTCCTTCTCGGCGTTGATGCCCTTCAGCAGGACCAGCTCGCCTCCGGGCCGCAGCAGCGGCGCGGTCAGCGGGATCAGCTTCGAGAGGGCGCTGACCGCCCGAGCGGTCACCTGGTCGAGAGGCCCCGGGAGCTGCACCTCTTCGGCACGGGCGCGAAGCACTGAGATATTCTCGAGTCCGAGTCCGTCCACCTGCTCCTGAAGCCAGACGACGCGACGCTCCATCGGCTCGATGAGCACGAAGCGGACGTCCGGCCGCACGATGGCCAGGACGAGCCCGGGAAGGCCCGCGCCACTGCCGACATCACCGACCAGTCCCGGACGCAGGAGAGGGGCCACCAGGGCGCTGTTGAGCACGTGCCGCGTCCAGAGCCGGGGGAGCTCCAACGGCCCGATCAGGCCGCGCTCCTCGCCCTGGTCGGCGAGAGCCTCCGTGAAGCGCCGCAGAACGGGCAGGCGGTCGCCGGCGATCGCCGCAGCGGCTGCAGGCTCGGCCTCGAGGGTCGACTCCACGCCGCTCAGCCGCGGGTGATGACGGTGTGGCGCTCGCGCGCCTCGCCGCGCGACTCCGACACGAAGCCGCGCTCGCCCACCATGTCGTGGACCAGCTTGCGCTCGTACGACGACATGGGCGGGAGCGAGGCCGACGTGGCGCCGCCCTCGATCCGCTCGATCGCGCGGTCGACCAGCTGGGCCAGCTCCGCCTCGCGGGCGTCGCGGGAGCCGCCGATGTCGAGGATGAGGCGGGAGAACGCGCCGGTCTTCGTCTGGACCGCCAGGCGCGTCAGCTCCTGCAGCGCCTGGACGGCGTCGGGGCGGGAGAGCACCCGGAGGTTCGTGTCGCCGGAGGCGGTGACCGAGAGGTAGGCGCGGCCGTTGCGGACCTCGATGTCGATGTCGCCGTCGAGGTCGCAGATGTCGAGGAACTCCTCGATGTAGTCGGCGGCGACGTCGCCCTCGTCCTCGAGCTGCGAGAGCGTGGACTCGGGCGCCTCGTCGACGGCGGACGCGTCCACGTCCGCGGTTGCGGACGCGTCGTCGGTGATGGTCTGCATCGGATCGGTCATGGCGGCTCTACTTCTTTCCGGCTTGCTTCTTGGAGCGGTTCTTGCTCACGGGCTGCGTGCGCTGCACGGCCTTCTTCTCGACGAGGGTGACGTCGCCGGCGGCCGTGGTCTCCTCGACCAGCTTGCCCTTGCGGCGCAGGCGCTCCTCGCGGGCCTTGGCGGCCTCGCTGCCCGGGGTCGGCATGTTCCGGATGACGATGAACTGCTGGATCATCGTCCAGATGTTCGAGGTCAGCCAGTAGAACATCACGCCGAGGGGGAAGGCGAAGCCCGAGAAGGCGAAGACGAGGGGGAGGATGTAGAGCAGGATCCGCTGCTGCTTGAACGTCGGCGAGGCCTTCGCCTCGGGCGACATGTTCTTCGAGACGATCTGCAGCTGCGTGATGAACTGCGACGCGGTCATCAGGACGACCATGATCACCGCGATGATGATGACCGGCTCCTGGCCGCCCTCGGCGAGTGCGCCCTGGATCGACTGGTGCAGCGGTGCGACGCCGAAGAGGTTCGCCTCGCCGAACTGGCGGGCGAGCGTCTCGTCGAGCGGGCCCACGCCCTTCTGGCTGTGCTGCGCCGCGTTCAGCACCGAGAACAGGCTGAAGAAGATCGGCATGTGGATCAGGAGGGGCAGGCAGGAGGCGAGCGGGGTGGTGCCCGTCTTCTTGTATAGCTCCATGTTCTCGCGGGACATCGCCTCGCGGGACAGCTGGTCGCGCTTGCCCTTGTACTTGTCCTGGATCTTCTTGAGCTGGGGCGCGACCTCGAGCATCCGGCGCTGGCTCTTGATCTGCTTGACGAAGATCGGGATGAGCGCGGCGCGGATGACGATGACCAGGCCGACGATCGAGAGGACCCAGGTGATTCCTGCGGCCGCCTCCATGCCGGTGAAGGTCAGCAGCTGGTGGAAGGCGACGAGGAGCAGCTCGACCACCCACTTGAGGGGCCAGAGGATCGTGCCGAGGAGGTCCATGGAGTGGGGTCAGTCCTTTCGAGGGCCCACGACGAACCCGGCTCGCGTCACGGCGAAGCGGGTCCGGCCGGAAGCCGGTCGGTGCAGGGGGATCGAGGTCGGGACGTCGTCGATGCCGCCGGCCGCCCACGGGTGGCAGCGGAGCAGACGGCGGGCCGCGAGGACGGAGCCGAGGACGAGCCCGTGGAGCTGGACCGCCTGGAGCGCGTACGCGGAGCACGAGGGGTAGTAACGGCAGACGTCCCCGTAGAGAGGGGACACGACCGCCCGGTAGACGATCAGGAGCAGGACGCCGATGTTCCGCGGCAGCAGGAGGATCGCCCACCCGAGCCGGGCGAACGGCGCCTCGCGGAGGGGGAGCACGGCGGTCACGAGGACGCCCCGCTCGTCCGCGCGGCTCGCGCCATCGCGGACCACACCTCGGAGCGCAGCTCCGACCAGGGGGCGTCGGCGCTGCCGGGCAGCGCGCGGACGACGACCTGGGTGCCGGGGTCGATCTCGGGGACGAGCTCGAACGCCACGGCCTTGAGCCGGCGGCGGACGGTGTTGCGCGTCACCGCGGTGCCGACCGTCTTGGCGACGATGAACCCGAACCGCGCCGGATCGCCCGCGGAGGACCGGCGGACATACGTGACGGTGTGCGGTCCTGTGGACCGCACACCGCGACGGACGACTGTCCGGTACTCGCCTCCGTGGACGATGCGATTGGCTCTGGCCAGCACCGCTGGTCGGTACCGCTCGCTGCTAGGCGGAGAGCTCGGTGCGCCCCTTGGCGCGGCGCGCGCTGAGGATGCCGCGGCGGCACGGGTGCGCATGCGCAGACGGAAGCCGTGCACCTTGGCGCGACGACGGTTGTTCGGCTGGAAGGTTCGCTTGCTCATAATCAGATCTCCACGTACGTGTTCCGCGGCGCGAACCGGCACCACCCGCTCGGGCGGAGACTCGGATCCTCCGGGAAGAAGGGGTGCCCGGCTGCGGAATCCGCTCGGCCTGCGAGGGCCGCACGGACGACACCGGGCAGGCGTCAACTGATTTAAACTACGGCCTGTTCCGTCACCGGTCAAATGTGGACGGCGCGAAACCTCGATCATGCACACGGGACACGGGGTTCCGCGCATTGACACGCGGGTGTCGCTGTGGTGGATTTGTCTCCCGTCGGCTCCGTTCGTTACGGTGTTGAGCCGCAGTTATCCACAGGTGGGATCCGCGTCCTCCCGCGCCCGCACAGGCATCGCTCGAGGCCGGTGGACAACCCTGTGGAGAGAGCGGCACTCGAGACCCGGCTCCGCGCCCGGTCCGCGACGCCCCTGCAGCGGGCGGCGACGGGGCCGGCGGAGACGGCGATCCCGCAGCGACTTCACAGCGACAGCACCCAGGACCGGAGACAGATGGCAGACGACACGTCGATGGTCGACGCGTGGAACGTGATCCTCGGCGCACTGTCCCAGGACGAGCGGATCACCGCTCCCCTCTACGGGTTCGTCTCGCTCGTGGAGCCCAAGGGCATCATGGCGGGCACCTTCTACCTGGAGGTCCCGAACGAGTTCACCCGCGGGATGCTCGAGCAGCGCGTGCGCGTGCCCCTGCTCAGCGCGATCGGGACACTCGACGACTCCTTCGGCGTCACGACGTTCGCCTTCGTGGTGAACCCCGACATCGAGCACGAGCCCCTCAGCTCCCCGTCGTCGCAGGAGTCGATGAACCCGTTCGAGCCGATCACCGCCTCCTCGGCGACGGTCGCGCCGACCCGCGGGGTCGAGGAGCTGCGGACCGTGCCGGCGACCGACACCCGGCTGAACCCGAAGTACAGCTTCGACAACTTCGTCATCGGAGGCTCCAACCGGTTCGCGCACGCCGCGGCCGTCGCCGTCGCCGAGGCTCCCGCCAAGGCCTACAACCCGCTCTTCGTCTACGGCGACTCCGGGCTCGGCAAGACGCACCTCCTCCACGCCATCGGCCACTACGCGATGAGCCTCTACCCGGGGATCCGCGTGCGGTACGTCTCGAGCGAGGAGTTCACGAACGACTTCATCAACTCGATCGCGAACAACCGGGGCAACGCCTTCCACGGTCGCTACCGCAACGTCGACATCCTCCTGATCGACGACATCCAGTTCCTGCAGGGGAAGGCGGAGACGCAGGAGGCGTTCTTCCACACCTTCAACCAGCTGCACGACCACAACAAGCAGGTCGTGATCACGTCCGATCTGCCGCCGAAGGCCCTGACCGGCTTCGAGGACCGGATGCGCTCGCGCTTCGAGTGGGGCCTCATCACCGATGTGCAGGCTCCCGACCTCGAGACCCGCATCGCGATCCTCCGCAAGAAGGCGGTCAGCGAGAAGCTGCTCGTGCCCGACGACATCCTCGAGTTCATGGCGTCGAAGGTGTCGAGCAACATCCGCGAGCTCGAGGGGACGCTCATCCGCGTCACCGCGTTCGCGAGCCTGAACCGCACGCCGGTCGACATGTCGCTCGTGCAGACCGTGCTGAAGGACCTGATCACGCTCGACGAGGACAACGTCATCTCGCCGGTCGACATCATCAACCACACCGCGGACTACTTCAAGCTCACGGTCGACGACCTCTACGGCTCGTCGCGCTCGCAGGCCGTCGCCACCGCGCGCCAGATCGCCATGTACCTGTGCCGCGAGCTGACGAACCTCTCGCTGCCCAAGATCGGCCAGCTGTTCGGCAACCGCGACCACACCACGGTCATGTACGCGAACAAGAAGATCTCGGAGCTCATGAAGGAGCGCCGCAGCATCTACAACCAGGTCACCGAGCTGACCACCCGCATCAAGACGAACCGCTAGTCGGTAGTCGTACGGTCCCCGGGACCACCTGTCCCGGGTGACGTGTCCGGGGGTCCATCGGCGTCCGTGCGCGGTGGTCGGGTAGTCGCTCCCCTCTCTTCATGTGAGGGGAGGCGACGGGGATCGCGGCGCGAGCAGCAGGGCGTCGGTGTCGGCGCGCGTCGAGATCGGGCGAAGGCGCTGGCGGGGGTCTCGATACGGCTCGCTGGGGCTACTCGACCAGCATGAACCGCACGTGCTCAAGGGGTCCGGGTGAGCGGCTGAGCGGCCGGCGTGCGATCGGACGGTGTCGATCCGCCGAGCGACGGCCAGGAGAGCAGCGCAGGGGAGAGGGAGCGCGCATCGTCTTCCGCGCCGCTCGGACGGCGCGAGCCGCGTTCGACGGTCTCCGTCGTGACCCGGCGACGTCGTCGACGGACTCCTCGACCCACTGCGCGGGCCTCGGACACGCCGCCTCGCGCGCCTCGGAGGGCCGATTTCCACAGTGTGAGGAACCTGTGGATAACTGTGGACAACCGCCTCGGGACTGTGCGCCGGGAGAGCCCGCCTGTGGAGGGCGACCGGTCGGCTCGGATCCCTCCACAGGGCGTCCACGGGCCCGCTCACACTCCCTCCACAGGGGCGGGTCCCTCCGATCCCACCCAGGAGTAAGGGTCCGAAGCGTTTTCCACAGTTTCCACACGTGTTAACACTGTTAACGCAGTTCTCTCTTTAATGAAGCCTCGACCGGCAACCTCTCCACAGCGGCTCGGGAGTGCTCGGCGGTCCACCCCCTTCCGAGCTCGTCGAGCCCGGCGGGTACGATGGGCGACGGTCTTCGTCCGCGACTCGTCAGGGGTGTACTCGTGAGGTTCCAAGCCAACCGCGATGTCTTCAGCGAGGCGGTGTCCTTCGCGGTCAAGCTGCTTCCGCAGCGCACGACCCTGCCGATCCTCTCCGGAGTCCTCATCGAGGCGACCGCCGAGGGTCTGACGCTGTCCTCCTTCGACTACGAGGTGTCCGCGCAGACGCAGATCGCGGCCGACGTGGAGGAGACGGGGACCGTGCTCGTCTCGGGCCGTCTGCTCGCCGACATCGCGAACCGCCTCCCCAACGCTCCCGTGCGCATCGCCACGGAGGAGTCGCGCGTCTCGGTCTCGGCCGGCTCGGCGCACTTCACGCTCCTGCAGATGCCCGTGGAGGAGTACCCGAGCATCCCCGAGATCGATGCCTCCACCGGCCTCGTCCCGGCCCACGCCTTCGCGGCCGCCGTCTCGCCGGTGCCGGTCGCCGCCTCCCGCGACGACGTGACCCCCGTCATCACCGGCGTGCAGCTCGAGATCACCGAGAACACGATCGGCCTCGTCGCGACGGACCGCTACCGCGTCGCCGTCCGCGAGATCGACTGGGACAACGGGGACAACCCCGCGCCCACCCAGCCGCTCACCGCCCTCGTGCCCGCGCGCACGCTGCAGGAGGTCGGCAAGACCTTCGGCCACTCCGGCACCGTCTCCGTCGCGATCACCAACCGCGACGAGCGCGAGCTGATCGCCTTCACCGCGGACCGCAAGACCGTCACGTCGCTGCTGATCAAGGGCAACTTCCCGCCCGTGAAGCGCCTCTTCCCCGCCTCCGTCGAGAACTACGCGGTCATGTCGACCAGCGACCTCATCGAGGCCACCCGCCGCGTCTCGCTCGTGCTCGAGCGCGAGGCGGCCCTCCGCTTCAGCTTCAGCAGCGACGGCCTCACCCTCGAGGCCATCGGCTCGGAGCAGGCGCAGGCGTCCGAGAGCATCGACGCGATCGTGACCGGCGACGACGTGGTCGTCTCGCTCAAGCCGCAGTTCCTGCTCGACGGCCTCGCCGCCGTCCACTCGGAGTTCGTGCGCATCGCGTTCACGAAGACCGAGAACCCCAACAAGCCCGGCCCCGTCCTGATCACCGCGCAGACCTCGCGGGAGCAGCCCGGCAGCGACAGCTACCGCTACCTGCTCCAGCCCAACCTGCTGCTGCGCTGACCACTCCCCGGATCGCAGAGCCGCGACCGCCCCGCTCCCGACGAGCGCCCGCCCGCCGGACAACGAATCCAGGAAGGTTCACCATGCACATCGGACTCGTCGGCCTCGGCAAGATGGGCGACAACATGCGCTCCCGCCTCCGCTCCAAGGGGCTCGAGGTCACCGGCTACGACCGCAATCCCGACGTCTCGGACGCGGCCTCTCTCGACGAGATGATCGCCGCACTCCCCTCGCCCCGCATCGTCTGGGTGATGGTGCCGGCCGGCGAGATCACCGACGCGGTCGTCAAGGACCTGTCGGAGAAGCTCAGCGAGGGCGACCTCGTCATCGACGGCGGCAACTCCCGCTTCACCGAGGACTTCAAGCACGACGCGCTGCTGAAGCCCAAGGGCATCCACTACATCGACGCGGGCGTCTCCGGCGGCGTCTGGGGACTCCAGAACGGCTACGGCCTGATGGTCGGCGGCCCGAAGGAGCTCGTCGAGTACGCCATGCCCGTCTTCGACGCGCTGCGCCCCGAGGGCCCCCGCGAGGAGGGCTTCGTCCACGTCGGCGAGGTCGGCGCCGGCCACTACGCGAAGATGGTCCACAACGGCATCGAGTACGCCCTGATGCAGGCGTTCGCCGAGGGCTACGAGCTGCTCGAGACCCGCAGCGACATCATCAAGGACGTCACCGGCACCTTCAAGGCGTGGCAGCGCGGCACGGTCGTGCGCTCCTGGCTGCTCGAGCTCCTCGTCCGCGCCCTCGAGCAGGACCCGGACTTCAAGAACATCGAGGGCTACGTGCAGGACTCGGGCGAGGGCCGCTGGACCATCGAGGAGGCCATCAACAACGCCGTCCCGGTGCCCACGATCAGCGCCTCGATCTTCGCCCGCTTCGTCTCCCGCCAGGAGGACTCCCCCGCGATGAAGGCCGTCGCAGCGCTCCGCAACCAGTTCGGCGGGCACTCCGTCAAGGCCGTCGACTGAGTGGGCTGGTGAGGACTGCCTCCGGCAGTCCTCACGGCGGTCGGCTTCCGGAGGGGGGCGCGTTCCGCAGGGCCGGTGACGGACGGCGGACTGCGGCCCGCCGCCCCCGTGAGGCAAGGATGCTCTCACGGGGGCGGCGGGCCTCCGGCCGCCTCCACCTTGCTACCGGCGTCGGGCGGCGAGCCTGCGGCCGCCTTCACGGGCGGGGACGGGGCGCCGCCGATCATGCTGGTCGAGTGGCCCCGCGACGGCGCATGGAGACCGGCCCGACGGATGGTCTTGCCAGCATGCTGGTCGAGTAGCCCCGCAGGGCGTGTCGAGATCCGGGACGAACGCCTGGTCGGCAGTGGGACAGCGGGCCGCAGGCGCCGGAGCGGGTGGATCGGCCGATCGGGACGGGCGAGGAGCCCGCAGAGGTGCAGGGAAGGCCCGCGACGACGGGTGGAGGAGAGGAGCGCGACGTGCAGGTGACGCAGCTGGCGCTCAGCGACTTCCGGAACTACGAGTCGGTCGACGTCGAGCTCGTGCCCGGACCGAACCTCTTCGTCGGCCGCAACGGCCAGGGCAAGACGAACCTCGTCGAATCGCTCGGCTACCTCTCCACCCTGGGCTCGCACCGCGTGTCGAGCGACCAGGCGCTCATCCGCGCCGGCCGGGACAGTGCCGTGGTGCGCGCCCGCCTCCGCAACGGCGAGCGCGACCTGCTGGCCGAGGTGCAGATCAACCGCTCCTCCCCCAACCGCGCGCAGATCAACCGCGGCGGGATCAAGCCGCGCGAGCTCCCCCGCTTCTTCTCCAGCGTCCTCTTCGCGCCGGAGGACCTCCTCCTCATCCGCGGCGACCCGTCGGCCCGCCGCCGCTTCCTCGACCAGCTGGTGATCCTCCGCTCCCCGCGGATGAGCGCCGTCCAGGCCGACTACGAGCGGGTGCTGCGCCAGCGCAACTCGCTGCTCAAGTCCGCACGGGCGAGCGGCGTCCGCGACCCCTCGAAGCTCGGGACCCTCGACATCTGGGACGAGCGCCTGATCGCGCTCGGGACCGAGATCATGCAGTCGCGCCTCACCCTGGTGGAGGAGCTGAGCGGACCGGTGCGCGCCGCGTACGAGGCGGTCGCCGGTGCCGACCAGCGTCCGGTGCTCCGCTCCCGCCTGAGCATCGAGGGCGCGGTCGACGACGACGGCGAGCCCGTGGAGCAGCCGGGCGCCGCGTCACCGGCGGCGGGCGAGGGACTGGCGGAGGCGTTCGCGTCCGCGCTGGCCGGGGTGCGACGCCGCGAGCTCGACCGGGGCGTCTCCCTCGTCGGCCCGCACCGCGACGACGTGCAGTTCGAGCTGAACGCGCTGCCGGCCAAGGGCTACGCCAGCCACGGCGAGAGCTGGTCGTTCGCCCTGGCGCTGAAGCTGGGCGCCGCGGAGCTGCTCCGGCGCGACTCCCCCATGGGCGATCCGGTGCTGATGCTCGACGACGTCTTCGCCGAGCTGGACGCGCGCCGGCGCGAGCGCCTCGCCTCGGTGGTCGCCGACTACGAGCAGGTCCTGATCACCGCGGCCGTCTTCGACGACGTCCCGGAGGCGCTGGCCGCGCACACCGTGCGGATCGAGGCCGGCCGGATCGTCGGCACGGGCGCCACCGCCGCGCCGATCGCCGTGCCGGAGCCGATCGCACCCGACTCCGCCTCGTCCGATCCTGTGTCCTCCGACTCCCCTCCTCCCGGTCCCGAGTCCTCCCGCCCCTCTTCTCCCGATCCGGTCTCGTCCGTTTCCCCTTCTCCTGGCGCCGTCTCCTCCGCCGCGGCGTCCTCCGCGGAGCCCGCGTCCCCAGCGCCGGCGTCCACAGATCCCGCGTCCCCGGAGCCGCCCGCCCCGTCGGAGCCGTCCGATGGCTGACTCCCTCCGCCGCGGAGCCCCCGCACCCGACTCCGAGGCCGCCCGCGTCTACCGCCACCTCAAGGAGGTGTTCGGCGCCGACGGCCCGCGCCGCATCCGGAAGACCGTCGAGCGCGCCGAGCCCAAGGGCGACGCGATCCCGTTCGGCAAGGGCCGCGACCCGCACGACCTCGGCGACGTCCTCGACTCCCTCACCGTGAAGCTCGGCTGGACGGCACCGCTGGCGCAGGGCGACCTGATGTCGTCGTGGACGGCGATCGCCGGCGAGGAGACCGCGAAGCACTCGACTCCGGTGGGCGTCGTCGACGGCGTGCTGACGGTCGCGTGCGAGTCCACGGCGTGGTCGACCCAGCTCCGGCTGATGCGGATCGAGATCATGAACCACATCGCGGTGAACTTCCCCGACGCGGGCATCGCGTCGATCCGTTTCCAGGGCCCGGACGTCCCGAACTGGAAAAAGGGTCCCAGGTCGATTCCAGGGCGTGGTCCGCGCGACACCTACGGCTGAGGACGCATTTTCGGTCGACCGCCGATCTTTCGCGCCTCAGATCGCCGTCCAGCGCTTCGGATCGACCCGGCACGCGGTAGAATGGAGGGCCGCCGAACCGCAGTGACGCCGCCGCGCGGGCGATCTCCAGATCACCGTGCGCGTCGCGACGGACCGTCAGAGGAGAACTCCACAGCTATGACTCACGAGCCGAACGACTCCACGTCACCCGCAGCGAACGACCTGGACGCGAACGGCTCAGCAGCCCCCTCCGCTCCGCACGAGAGCATGTCGACCAAGTCGTCCGGTGACTACGGCGCGAACCAGATCCAGGTCCTCGAGGGCCTCGAGGCGGTCCGCAAGCGCCCCGGCATGTACATCGGATCCACGGGTCCGCGCGGTCTGCACCACCTGGTCTACGAGATCGTCGACAACGCCGTCGACGAGGCGCTCGCGGGCTACTGCGACAACATCGAGATCCTGATGCGCGCCGACGGAGGCGTCACCGTCTCCGACAACGGCCGCGGCATCCCGGTCGACATGCACCCGACCGAGGGCATCTCCACGGTCGAGCTGGTCCTCACCGTGCTGCACGCCGGCGGCAAGTTCGGCGGCGGCGGCTACGCGGTCTCCGGCGGCCTGCACGGCGTCGGCTCCTCCGTGGTCAACGCGCTGTCGACGCGACTCGACGTCGAGGTCAAGCGCCAGGGCGCCGTGTACCGGATGAGCTTCACCGACGGAGTGCCGGACGCCCCGCTCGAGAAGGGCGAGGCCAGCGACGAGACCGGCACGACGATCACCTTCTGGCCCAACGCCGGCATCTTCGAGACGGTCGAGTTCGACTACGAGACCCTGCGCGCGCGCTTCCAGCAGATGGCGTTCCTCAACAAGGGCCTGCGCATCGCGCTGACCGACCAGAACGAGGTCGAGTTCGAGGGGGAGGGCGAGAACGAGACCGAGGGCGACCGGACCGACGTCTTCCACTACGAGAAGGGCCTCGTCGACTACGTCGAGTACATCAACTCGCTGAAGAAGTCGGACCTCGTGCACTCCGAGATCATCGACTTCGAGTCCGAGGACACCGAGCGCCGCATCTCGCTCGAGGTCGCGATGCAGTGGACCACGGCCTACACCGAGAGCGTCCACACCTACGCGAACACCATCAACACCCACGAGGGCGGCACCCACGAGGAGGGCTTCCGCGCCGCGCTGACCACGCTGGTCAACCGCTACGCGCGCGCGAACAACCTGCTCAAGGAGAAGGACGAGAACCTCTCGGGCGACGACATCCGCGAGGGCCTCACCGCCGTCGTGTCGATCAAGCTCGGCGAGCCGCAGTTCGAGGGCCAGACCAAGACGAAGCTCGGCAACACCGAGGCGAAGGCGTTCGTGCAGCGCGTGGCCGGCGAGCAGCTGGCCGACTGGTTCGACCGCAACCCGAGCCAGGCCAAGGACATCATCCGCAAGGCGATCCAGGCGGCCTCGGCCCGCATGGCGGCGCGGAAGGCGCGCGAGACCGCCCGCCGCAAGGGCCTGCTCGAGGGCGGCGGCATGCCGGGCAAGCTCAAGGACTGCCAGTCCAAGGACCCGTCGATCTCCGAGATCTTCATCGTCGAGGGCGACTCGGCGGGAGGATCCGCGGTGCAGGGCCGCAACCCCGAGACGCAGGCGATCCTCCCCCTCCGCGGCAAGATCCTCAACGTCGAGAAGGCGCGGCTCGACCGCGCTCTCGGCAACAACGAGGTCCAGGCGATGATCACGGCGTTCGGCGCCGGCATCGGCGAGGACTTCAACCCCGACAAGGCGCGATACCACAAGATCATCCTGATGGCCGACGCCGACGTCGACGGCCAGCACATCACGACGCTGCTGCTGACGCTCCTCTTCCGCTACATGCGCCCGCTGATCGACCTCGGCTACGTGTACCTCGCGCAGCCGCCGCTGTACCGCCTCAAGTGGTCGAACTCCCCGCACGAGTACGTCTACAGCGACCGCGAGCGCGACGCCCTGATCGCGCACGGCTCGGCGACCAACAAGCGCATGCCCAAGGAGAACGGCATCCAGCGCTACAAGGGCCTCGGCGAGATGGACTACAAGGAGCTGTGGGAGACCACGATGGACCCCGCCACGCGGACCCTCCTCCAGGTCACGCTCGACGACGCGGCCGCGGCCGACGAGATCTTCTCCACTCTCATGGGCGAGGACGTCGAGTCCCGCCGTTCCTTCATCCAGAAGAATGCGAAGGACGTGCGCTTCCTCGACATCTAGTGGTCGAGGAAGCGCACGTCCTTCGAAAGACGGCGGCCGGGCGGTCCAGTGGACCGTCCTCGCGACCACCTCGAACACGTGACGGCGGCCCTCGATGGGCCGCATCCTCGACCAGAACACGACAGAGGCCCTCACCGGCCCGCACACCGACGACACACCTGACACCCAGCGCGACCGCCGCCCCCGCTTCTCCGGGGCACGGACCCACCTGAGAGACCAGAGATCATGGCAGAAGAACCCACCACCCCCACCGGCCCGGACGAGAGCGACGACATCGTCACCGAGACCGGTGTGGTGATCCACGGTCACGACAAGATCGAGCCGGTCGACCTGCAGCTCGAGATGCAGCGCTCCTACCTCGACTATGCGATGAGCGTCATCGTCGGGCGAGCCCTGCCGGAGGTGCGCGACGGCCTGAAGCCCGTGCACCGCCGCGTGATCTACGCCATGTACGACGGCGGCTACCGTCCCGACAAGGCGTTCTCGAAGTGCTCGCGCGTCGTCGGCGACGTGATGGGCCAGTTCCACCCGCACGGCGACTCCGCGATCTACGACGCGCTGGTCCGTCTGGTGCAGCCGTGGAGCCTCCGCTACCCGCTCGCGCTCGGGCAGGGCAACTTCGGCTCCCCCGGCAACGACGGCGCGGCCGCCCCCCGGTACACCGAGACCAAGATGGCGCCGCTCGCGCTCGAGATGGTCCGCGACATCGACAAGAACACCGTCGACTTCCAGGACAACTACGACGGTCGGACGCGCGAGCCGGCGATCCTGCCGGCCCGGTTCCCGAACCTGCTCGTCAACGGCTCCGTCGGCATCGCGGTCGGCATGGCGACCAACATCCCGCCGCACAACCTGCGCGAGGTCGCCGCTGGCGCGAAGTGGGCGCTCGAGAACCCGGACGCGACGCGCGAGGAGCTCCTCGAGGCGCTGCTGCAGCGGATCAAGGGACCCGACTTCCCCACCGGTGCGCAGATCCTCGGCGTCCGCGGCATCCAGGACGCGTACCGCACCGGCCGCGGCTCGATCACGATGCGCGCCGTCGTCTCCATCGAGGAGATCCAGGGCCGCACCTGCCTCGTCGTCACCGAGCTGCCGTACCAGGTGAACCCGGACAACCTGGCGATCAAGATCGCCGAGCTGGTCAAGGACGGGCGCGTCTCGGGCATCGCCGACATCCGCGACGAGACCTCCGGTCGCACCGGCCAGCGCCTCGTCGTCGTCCTCAAGCGCGACGCCGTGGCGAAGGTGGTGCTGAACAACCTCTACAAGCACACGCCGCTTCAGGAGAACTTCGGCGCGAACATGCTCGCGATCGTCGACGGCATCCCGCGCACGCTCTCGCTCGACGGCTTCATCCGCGCCTGGGTCGACCACCAGGTCGAGGTCATCGTGCGCCGCACCCAGTACCTCCTCGACGAGGCGGAGGCGCGGATCCACATCCTGCGCGGCTACCTCAAGGCGCTCGACGCGCTCGACGAGGTCATCGCCCTCATCCGCCGCTCCCCCACCGTGGAGGAGGCGCGCGACGGCCTGATGGAGCTGCTCGACATCGACGAGGTGCAGTCCCGCGCCATCCTCGACATGCAGCTGCGCCGCCTCGCGGCCCTCGAGCGCCAGAAGATCATCGACGAGCACGACCGGATCCAGGCCGAGATCGAGGACTACAAGTCGATCCTCGCGAGCCCCGAGCGCCAGCGCACGATCATCTCGGACGAGCTCGACGAGATCGTCGACCGCTTCGGCGACGACCGCCGCACCGAGATCCTCTTCGGGTTCGACGGCGACATGAGCGTCGAGGACCTGATCCCCGAGGAGGAGATGGTCGTCACCGTCACCCGCGGCGGCTACCTCAAGCGCACCCGGAGCGACTCCTACCGGGCGCAGCACCGCGGCGGCCGCGGCGTGCGCGGCGCGCAGCTGAAGGCCGACGACATCGTCGAGCACTTCTTCGTCACCACCACGCACCACTGGCTGCTGTTCTTCACGAACACCGGTCGCGTGTACCGCGCCAAGACCTACGAGCTGCAGGAGGCCGGCCGCGACGCCAAGGGCCAGCACATCGCGAACCTGCTCGCGCTCGAGCCGGGGGAGCAGATCGCGCAGATCCTCGACATCCGCGACTACGAGGCGGCCCGCTACCTCGTGCTCGCCACGCGCGACGGCCTCGTCAAGAAGACGGCCCTCTCGGAGTACGACACGAACCGCTCCGGCGGCATCATCGCGATCAAGCTGCGCGACGGCGACGAGCTCGTCTCGGCGCTCCTGGTCGAGGAGGACAGCGACGTGCTGCTGGTCTCCCGCAAGGGCATGTCGATCCGCTTCACCGCGTCCGACGAGGCGCTGCGTCCGATGGGCCGCTCCACCTCCGGAGTCCGCGGCATGTCGTTCCGCGGAGAGGACCGCCTCCTCGACGCCAACGTCGTCAGTGACGAGGGCTTCGTGTTCGTGGTCACCGAGGGCGGCTACGCCAAGCGCACCGCGGTCGACCAGTACCGCCTCCAGGGACGCGGCGGGCTGGGCATCAAGGTGGCCAAGCTGGAGGAGAAGCGCGGCGACCTCGTGGGCGCCATCATCACCGGAGAGGACGACGAGGTGCTCGTCGTGCTCGCCAGCGGCAAGGTGGTACGCTCTGCGGTGGCCGAGGTACCGGCCAAGGGTCGCGACACCATGGGAGTCGTCTTCGCACGATTCGCTGAGGACGACCGCATCATCGCACTCGCCAAGAACACCGAACGCAATCTCGACGCCCAGGACGAGGATCCCGACGCCGCGGCGCCGGCCGAGTCCGCTCCGGTGTCGGAGGAGGATGGGTCCGTAGATGAGTAGCACCGTCGCCGAGAAGCTCGCCAGGAAGTCCGCGAAGAGCCCGGCGGCGAAGCAGGTCCGCCTGAAGCTCGTCTACGTCGACTTCTGGTCGGCCGTGAAGCTCTCGTTCCTGCTGGGCCTGACGCTCGCGATCATCACGATCGTCGTCGTCTACCTGGTCTACACGGTCCTGGCCCAGACGGGCGTTTTCGACGAGGTCAACGGCCTCGTGCAGGACATCGCCGGCGCGGAGGCGTTCGACCTCAACACGATCATCTCGCTGCCGCAGGTCATGGGCTTCGCGATCGTCGTCGCGGTGCTGAACACCATCGTCACCACCGCGCTCGGCGCGATCGTGGCGCTGCTGTACAACCTCAGCGTCAAGATCACCGGCGGCCTCCTGGTGGGCTTCACCAACCAGTAGGGCGCACGGTCCGGCCGATTGGGATTCCTGCTCGATGTCGGGTAGAGTCTCCTCTGGCCATTCCGGGGGTATAGCTCAGGCGGTTAGAGCGCTTCACTGATAATGAAGAGGTCCCAGGTTCAAGTCCTGGTACCCCCACCCGGTCCGAACGGCCCGTCACCTCGCGGTGGCGGGCCGTTCGACTCTCGGAGACGGATCGCCCCGTCTCCGGCGCGGGGCCTTAGCTCAGTTGGTAGAGCGCCTGCTTTGCAAGCAGGATGTCAGGAGTTCGAATCTCCTAGGCTCCACACTTCCTCCCCTCTCGCGGGTGCTTCCCCTTCGCCGGCCCTTCTGGTCCACCGGCCCACGGCACTCCGGGTCCTCCGCCGTCGCGGGGTCACCGTGTCGAGGTCTTCGGCGGCCTCTCCTGTCGCCGACCGTGCCGTCGTGCGATCGAGGTCGCCGCTCGGACGGCCGAGCCGCCCGCTCAGCGGTCCACGCAGGCGAGGCCGAGGAACTGCTGGACCGAGAGGGTCTCGGACGTGCCGTCGCGGATGTCGCCGACGATGATCTCGCCGACGGAGAGCGTGTCGAACTGCTCGGCCGTGAAGACGACCGGGCGGGCGAGCACGGAGCGGTCGGTCGCGTAGGCGCCCAGCGCGAGGTCGACGCCGAGCGGGAACCGCTCGATCACCGTGTCGGCCGGCCAGACCGTGGATCCGGAGAGGTCGGTCGCGCCCAGCTGCGTGACCGGTGACGGGGAGACCCAGCGGGTGACCCTCCGCAGCCCGTCGCCGATGGTCAGGGGGGCGGAGTCGGAGGCGGCGAGGTCGAGGCCGTCGACGGATCCCGAGCACACGACGACGACGCCGAGGACCTCGCCGCGCTCGCCGCCCCGTCCGAGCCCGACCGCGGCCGTGGTCACCGGCTCCTCGGAGGCGCATCCCGAGAGCGCGAGGGCGCCGAGCAGAACGACGGTGCTCGCGAGCGCGGCGCGACGGTGCATGGGTCCTCCCGCGGCCACCCTACGCGGGCAGGGCGAGTGCCAGAGCGGCGAGAGCCTGCGGGAGGGAGGGGGCGCCCTCCGCCCGGAAGACCACCTCTCCGGCCGTGTCTCGCACGACGACCGTGGGCGTCGAGCGGATGCCGGCGGCCTCGGCCTCGACGGGGTGGAA
>NZ_PSVI01000019.1:26948-58505 GCF_002931415.1 Rathayibacter sp. AY1E8 | reverse complement strand
TCGGCGCAAAGGCCTCGAAGGCCGCAGCGGCGCACCAGATGGTCGCGCGGGCCGAGCGCATGCTCAGCGGGCTCGAGGAGGTCCGCGCGGTCGATCGCGTCGCGAAGCTCCGGTTCCCGACCCCGTCCGCCTGCGGTCGCACCCCTCTGCAGGCTCAGAACCTGTCGAAGAGCTACGGCTCGCTCGAGATCTTCACCGCCGTCGACCTCGCGATCGACCGCGGCTCCAAGGTCGTCATCCTGGGGCTCAACGGAGCGGGCAAGACGACGCTCCTGCGCATCCTGGGCGGTGTCGACCAGCCCGACACCGGAGTGATCGAGGCCGGGCACGGCCTCCGGATCGGCTACTACGCGCAGGAGCACGAGACGATCGACGTCAAGCGCTCGGTGCTCGAGAACATGGTCTCCTCCAGCCCGAACCTCACCGAGACCGAGGCCCGCCGGGTCCTGGGCTCGTTCCTGTTCACCGGCGACGACTCGCACAAGCCGGCCGGGGTCCTCTCCGGCGGGGAGAAGACCCGTCTCGCCCTGGCGATGATCGTGGTCTCGGGCGCGAACGTGCTCCTGCTCGACGAGCCCACCAACAACCTCGACCCCGCGAGCCGCGAGGAGATCCTCGACGCGCTCGCGCACTACGAGGGCGCGGTCGTCCTGGTCAGCCACGACGAGGGAGCCGTCGAGGCGCTGAACCCCGAGCGCGTCCTGATCATGCCGGAGGGCACCGAGGACCACTGGGCGGCCGACTACCTCGACCTGATCACGCTCGCCTAGCGGGCGTCGAGCAGCTCGTCCTCGACCTCGGAGTCGCTGCGGCCGCGGCGTCGGCGGCGCTCCTCGCGCCGCTCCTCGGCCGCGACGACCTCGGGGTCGTCGGCGTTGCGGATGCGGTACTCGTGGCGGATCGCCCAGCCGAGCCCGCCGAAGCCCATGACGGCGAACAGCACCCACTGGACGGCGTAGCTGATGTGCAGGCCCTCGTCGGCGACCGGCTTGATCGCGGCCAGCGGGGGAGCGTCGACCGGCGCCGGCGCCTCGGCGACCAGCAGGCCGTACGCCGAGGTCCGCAGGGGCTCGTCCAGCTGCGCCGACAGGTCGTCGAGCTGGATCGTGGCGATCTGGCCGGCCGGTGCGGAGCGTCCGTCGATCCGTCCCTCCTTGGGCTTCAGGCGGGCGACGACGGTCACCTCCCCCTCGGGCGGCGCGGGGATCGCGTCGGGGGAGTCCTGGGTCGAGCCGACGGGGACCCAGCCGCGGTCGACGACGAACACGCTGCCGTCGTCGAGCCGCAGCGGCGTCAGGATCTCGAAGCCGGGGTTGCCGTTGTAGGGCCGGTTGCGGACGAGGGTCTGCCCCTCCGTCTCGTAGACGCCGGTGACCTCGACCGGGCGGTACTCGAGCGCGTCGTCCCACGTGGAGTCGGCGGGGAGCAGCCCGTCGAGCGCCACCGGGTCGGCGGTCCAGTTCGCGGTGACCAGCCGGTTGGTCGAGGCGGCCTGGTCGAGCCGCGCGACCTGCCAGCGCGAGAGCAGCACGCAGGCGACGGCGAAGACGATCGCGAGCGCGAGGTAGCCGAACCAGCGTCGCGAGAAGACGAAGCGCCAGGAGGGACGGGGCGCGTCGCCGCTCATCGTTCCGCTCCGCGATCGACCGTGTAGAGCGGCTTCACCTCGAGCGGGAAGTCGCGGGCGAGGAGGAATTCGCGCAGGAAGTCCCGGTGCTCGCCGCAGGCCAGCCAGGTCTTCCGACGGTCCTCCGCGTGGATCCTCGGGTTCCGCCACTCGATCGCGAACGTCGCCGTCCGCGGGCAGCCCGCTCGGGAGCAGGCGTGCGCGTCGGGGACCCGGCCGAGCGGGATCACGGCCGGTCTCCCCGCGGGTCGCCGCCCTCGGGGCCGGTCGGCACCTCGGAGTCGTGGGCGGGGGCGGGGGCGGGGGGCGGCGGGACCGGCCGGGAGAGGACGATCGCACCCGGCCGCTCGACGTTGCCGCGCTCACCCGCACTGCCGACGTTGGCCAGCACGACGGCGAAGTAGGGCAGGACCACGGCGCCGATGGCGAAGAACAGCAGCCACCAGCCGTGGGCGAAGAGCAGGCAGATGACGCAGAGCATTCTGATGCCCATGGCGATCGAGTACTTGATCGCGCGGGAGCGCCGCTCGGCGCTCGGCGACGGCGGTAGGGAGGTGAGTGTCTCGCGTGGTTTCACAGCCCTGCAAGCCTACGTCGCGGCGGGCGGGTGCAGGCCGGGAGGGCCTCATCCCGGAATCTGTTGCGCGACGCGCCTCTAGGATGTACGGGTCGCCCGGCGCCGCACGAGCGCCGGCAGGAGGGACACCATGACCACGCCGCGCACCGTCCTCGTCACCGGGGGCAACCGGGGGATCGGCTTCGCCATCGCCCAGGAGTTCGTGGCCGCCGGTCACCGGGTCGCCGTGACCGCGCGCTCGGGATCCGGTCCGGAGGGCTCTCTCACCGTCGTCGCGGACGTGACCGACGCCGCCTCCATCGACGCCGCGTTCACGCAGGTCGAGGCCGAGCTGGGCCCGGTCGAGATCCTGGTGGCGAACGCGGGCATCACCCGCGACACCCTGCTGCTGCGCATGACGGAGGAGGACTTCACGTCCGTCGTCGACACGAACCTCACCGGGGCGTTCCGCGTCGTCAAGCGCGCATCGAAGGGGATGCTCAAGCAGCGCTTCGGCCGCGTCGTCCTCATCTCCAGCGTGGTCGGCCTCTACGGGTCGCCGGGCCAGATCAACTACTCCTCGTCGAAGGCCGCCCTCGTGGGCTTCGCCCGCTCGCTGACCCGCGAGCTCGGCGCCCGCAACATCACCGCCAATGTCGTCGCTCCCGGCTTCATCGAGACCGACATGACCGCGGAGCTCTCGCCGGAGCAGCAGGCGGAGTACCGGAAGAGCATCCCGCTCGCCCGCTACGGCACCGCTGCCGAGGTCGCGAAGGTCACGCGCTGGCTGGCCGGCGACGAGGCGGCGTACATCTCGGGTGCCGTGATCCCGGTCGACGGCGGCCTCGGGATGGGCCACTGACCGATAAGCCCTGGGCTTATATCCGACGGATATAAGCTCTAGGCTTATGCGATGACCTCCTCCGATGTCGTCGCCGTGCTCCTGGACCTGGTGACCTCCCGCTCCCTCGTCGACCGCGCGGGTGCTCAGCGCGAGATCGAGCGGGGCTTCGCCGAGGTGGAGGCCGCGGTCCCGGCGATCCAGCCCCTGCACCCGACGGTCGGCGACGAGTTCCAGGCGATCTACCCCTCCGTCCACGCCGCGCTCCGGGCGACGCTGCAGGCGCGCCTCTCGCTCCCGGCCGGCGTCGACTGCCGCGCGGGCATCGGCCTGGGCGAGGTGCGGGTGGTCGGGTCGGGGATCGCCGGGGACCTCGAGGACGGGTCCGGCTGGTGGCGCGCGCGCGAGGCCATCGATCGCGCCCACGCGCTCGAGGACGGTGCCGTGCCCACGGCCCGCGGATGGTTCGTCGCCGGGGACGCCGACGGGGACTCCGGCGAGGCGGCCGTCAACGCCTACCTCCTCTCCCGCGACGCGCTGGTCGGAGCGCTCAGCGCGCGCGATCGCCGACTCGTGCTGGGGAGCCTGCGCGGAGCGTCGCAGAAGGAGCTGGGCGAGCAGGAGTCGATCTCGCAGCCCGCCGTCTCGCAGGCGCTGCGGCGCGCGGGAGCGGGCGCCCTCCTCGCCGGCGCGCGCCTGCTGGAGGAGACGTGCTGACGGCGCTGCTGCTCGCCGTGATCGGCCTCGGCGACCTCGCGCGCACGCACCTCCGCCGCCGTGCGGCCCTCCTCGCGATCCCCGTTCTCGCCGCCGCAGCCGTGACCGCAGCGCTCCTCGTCGGAGCCCCGCCGCTCGGTGCGGCGATCGTCGTCGTCCTGGCCGGAGCCTGGCTGCTGACGACCACGACCGTCGAGAACGCGCGGCCCCCCGGGGGTCTGCGTCCGGCCGTCGCCCTCGTCGCGGCGGTCCTGGTGCTGACCGCTGTCGACCGCGCCGTCGGCGTCCCGACGGGGCCGCTCGCGCCGACCATCGTCGCGAGCACGCTCCCTCCGATCGAGCAGCTCGCTCTGGCGGTCGGAGCCGGGCTCTTCCTGCTGGAGAGCGGCAACGTGATCGTGCGGGCGGCACTGTTCCGCGAGCTCCCGCAGGCCGAGCCCGCGCCGCGTCCGCGCTGGAGCGAGCGGTTCGCGCGTCGGGAGCCGGCCGACGCCCGCCTGCCGGACCTCCAGGGCGGGCGCACGATCGGACCGCTGGAGCGGCTGCTGATCGCCGGCCTCACGCTCGCCGGAGCGATCGGCCTCGCCGGTGCCGTGCTCGCGGCCAAGGGGATCGTGCGCTTCCCCGAGATCTCCCGCGACGGCGGCAGCGGCGAGAAGGCGGAGTACTTCCTGGTGGGCTCGCTCGTCAGCTGGGCGCTGGCGCTCGGCTGCGCCGGACTCGTCGCGATCGCGGGCCGCTGACCTTCCTGAGGCAGGGGGAGGCGGGCCTCAGCCGCGGAGGCCGAGGACAGGCAGCAGCTGCGACAGGTCGAGGCCGCCGACGACGAGGTCGGCGCGCTCGCGTACCAGGGGCTTGGCGTTGAAGGCGACCGCGAGGGAGGCGACCGCCATCATCTCCAGGTCGTTCGCACCGTCGCCGACGGCGATCGTGCGCTGCGGCGGGACGCCCGAGACCGCCGCCCACTCGCGGAGCGCCTCCGCCTTGGCCGCGGCGTCGATGACCGCCCCGTCGACCGCTCCGGTCAGCAGGCCGTCCCCGCAACAGAGGCGGTTGGCCCGGACGAAGTCGAGGCCGAGCGCACCGGCGATCGGGTCGAGGACCTCGTGGAACCCTCCGGACACCACACCGATGCGGCCGCCGGCGGCGTGGACGCCGGCCACGAGCTCGGCGGCGCCGGGCGTGACGCGGACGCCTGAGCTCACATCGGGGAGCACCGACTCCGGGACCCCGGCGAGAGTGGCGACCCGCTCGCGGAGGCTCTCGCCGAAGTCGAGCTCGCCGCGCATCGCCCGCTCCGTGACGGCGGCGACGCGCTCCTCGGAGCCGGCGTGCACCGCGAGGAGCTCGATCACCTCGTCCTGGAGGAGGGTGGAGTCCGCGTCGAGGACGACGAGGAAGCGGGCAGGCGTCGCAGGACGCTCACTCATGGGCCGGTCCGATCGGTCGGGTGGGCGCGCCGGGGCGCAGAGCTCGACCCGCGGGGGTGCTACGGGTGGACGACGACGCCCTTGCCGACGACGGTGATGCCCGACTCGGTGACGGTGAACCCGCGCTCGCGATCGCGGTCGTGGTCCACGCCGACTCGAGCACCGGGCTCGACGACGACGTCCTTGTCGAGGATAGCGCGGACGACCAGCGCGTCAGGGCCGATGCGGACCTTGTCGAAGACCACCGAGTCGGTGACCGTCGCGTTCGACTCGATGACCGTCCAGGGCCCGACGACGCTGCGCTCGATGTGCGCGCCCGAGATCACGGTTCCGAGCGAGACGACCGAGTCGACCGTCGATCCCATGTTGCCCTTGCCGTCGCGGACGATCTTGGCCGGAGGGGAGTTCAGCTGCGACGAGAAGATCGGCCACTGCTGGTTGTAGAGGTTGAAGACCGGCAGCGCCGAGATGAGGTCCTGGTGGGCCTCGAAGAAGGAGTCGATGGTGCCGACGTCCCGCCAGTAGTAGCGGTCGCGGTCGGTCGAGCCGGGGACGTCGTTGAGCTTGAGGTCGTAGACGCCGGCCTCGCCGCGCGCGACGAAGTCGGGGATGATGTCGCCGCCCATGTCGTGGTCCGACGTGGAGGACTCGCCGTCGCGGATGACCGCGTCGATCAGGGCGTCCGCGTCGAAGACGTAGTTGCCCATGGAGGCGAGGACCTCGTGCGGGGAGTCGGCCAGGCCGACGGCGTCCTTGGGCTTCTCGAGGAACTCGGAGATCATCGTCGGGACGATGCCGTCGCCCGCCTCGTCACCGGCGAGCTGGATGACGCCGAACTGGTCCGCGAGCTCGATCGGCTGGCGGATGGCCGCGACGGTCGCCTTCGCACCGGAAGTGATGTGCGCGTCGATCATCTGCGAGAAGTCCATGCGGTAGACGTGGTCGGCGCCGACCACGACGACGATGTCGGGCTTCTCGTCGCGGATCAGGTTGAGGCTCTGCAGGATCGCGTCGGCCGAGCCGCTGAACCAGCGCTTGCCCAGGCGCTGCTGCGCGGGGACCGAGGCGACGTAGGAGTTCAGGAGCCCGGAGAGGCGCCAGGTCTGCGAGACGTGGCGGTCGAGCGAGTGCGACTTGTACTGCGTCAGCACGACGATCTGGGTGAGACCGGAGTTGATCAGGTTGGACAGCGCGAAGTCGATCAGCCGGTACTGCCCGCCGAACGGCACCGCGGGCTTGGCCCGGTCCGCCGTGAGGGGCATGAGGCGCTTTCCCTCGCCGCCGGCGAGGACGATGCCGAAGATCTTCTTTGACTGCATGGCACCACAGTAGGGGCTCGGGCTTCCCCGTGGACCCCGGCTGTCGCCGGGGGAGCGCCCTGTACTACGGTTCGGGGGTGCGAGTCGATCTGCTGACCAAGGAATACCCGCCCGAGGTGTACGGGGGAGCCGGTGTCCACGTGGCCGAGCTCACCAAGGCGCTGCGCAGCGACCTGGAGGTCGTGGTGCGCTGCTTCGGCGCGCCGCGCGAGGAGGAGGGCACGTTCGCGTACTCCGTCCCCGCGGAGCTCGCCGAGGCGAACGGCGCGCTGCAGACCCTCGGGGTCGACCTGCAGATCGCGCAGGACGCGGCGGGGGCCGACCTGGTCCACTCCCACACCTGGTACGCCAACGCCGCGGGGCGTCTCGCCCAGCTCCTGCACGGCATCCCGCACGTGGTCTCGGCGCACAGCCTCGAGCCGCTGCGTCCGTGGAAGGCCGAGCAGCTCGGCGGCGGCTACCGCGTCTCGAGCTGGATCGAGCGGGAGGCGTACGAGAACGCCGACGCCGTGATCGCGGTGTCCGGCGGCATGCGCGAGGACATCCTCCGCTCCTACCCGGCCCTGGACCCGGCGAAGGTCCACGTGGTCTACAACGGCATCGACCTCGACGCCTGGCACCCGGTCGAGGACGAGGCCGTCCTCGCCGAGCTGGGCATCGACCCCTCGCGCCCCTCCGTGGTCTTCGTCGGCCGCATCACCCGGCAGAAGGGCCTGCCCTACCTGCTCCGCGCCGCGGCGACCCTGCCTCCCGAGGTGCAGCTCGTGCTCTGCGCGGGCGCCCCCGACACCCCCGAGATCATGGCCGAGGTCACCTCCCTCGTCCGCAGCCTCCAGGAGGAGCGCACCGGCGTCGTCTGGATCGACCGGCACCTGCCGCGCCACCAGCTCTCCGCGGTCCTGACGAACGCGACCACGTTCGTCTGCCCCTCGATCTACGAGCCCCTCGGCATCGTCAACCTCGAGGCGATGGCCTGCGGTGCGGCGGTCGTCGGGACGGCGACCGGCGGCATCCCGGAGGTCGTCGACGACGGCGTGACCGGCCGTCTCGTCCCGATCGAGCAGGTCACCGACGGCACCGGTACCCCCGTGGACCCGGAGCGCTACGTCGCCGACCTGGCCGCCGTCCTCGCCGAGGTCGTCGCCGACCCGGAGACGGCGAAGCGGATGGGCGCCGCGGGCCGCGAGCGCGCGCAGAGCCACTTCAGCTGGACGCAGATCGCGCGGGACACCCGGGCGATCTACGACTCGCTCGTCTGAGCCTCCCGGCCGCCTCCTTTAGAATGGCTCCCATGCCCAGCGTTGTCTCGTTCGTCGATGTGTCCTTCGTCCGGAACGGCAAGCGGATCCTCGACCACGTGTCGTGGGACGTGGCCGAGGACGAGCGCTGGGTGATCCTCGGCCCCAACGGGGCGGGCAAGACCTCGATCCTGCAGATCGCCGCCGCGCAGAACTACCCCTCGACCGGTGCCGCGCACCTGCTCGAGGAGACCCTCGGCCGGGTCGACGTGTTCGAGCTGCGCCCGCGCATCGGCTACGCCTCGACCGCGATGGCGCGCCGCCTCCCGGCGGGTGAGAGCGTGCTCGACGTCGTGATGACCGCCGCCTACGCCGTCACCGGCCGCTGGAACGAGGGCTACGACGCGATCGACGAGCGCCGCGCCCGCCGCGTGCTGTCCGAGTGGAAGCTCGAGCACCTCGCCGAGCGCACCTTCGGGACGCTCTCGGACGGCGAGCAGAAGCGCGTCCAGATCGCCCGCGCGATCATGACCGACCCCGAGCTGCTCCTGCTCGACGAGCCGGCCGCGAGCCTCGACCTCGGCGCCCGCGAGGAGCTCGTCCAGCTGCTGGGCGGCTTCGCGAAGGACCCGGCGTCGCCCGCGATCGTGATGGTGACCCACCACGTCGAGGAGATCCCCGACGGCTTCACCCACGCCCTGCTCCTCCGCGACGGAGCGGTGGTGGCGGCGGGCCCGCTGGCCGAGTCCCTGACCGAGGCGACGCTCGCCGAGACCTTCGGGCTCGACATCGCTCTCACCCGCGAGAACGGGCGCTTCTCGGCCCGCGCCCGCGGCTGACCCCGGCTCCGGGGTCCGGACGCGCCGCGACTTCTGAGCGCGCTGCCGGTCTGGTATTCTCGGTAGCTGGTTCGGGCCCGTTCGCGGTGCGCCCGCCCTCATCCACCCGTTCCCGTCGACGACAGGTGCGGTTCAGGACCATCGACGACAGGACACGACCATGAAGACCGACATCCACCCCGAGTACTCCGCGATCGTCTTCCGCGACCTCGCGTCCGGTGAGACCTTCCTCACCCGCTCGACCGCGAAGAGCAGCAAGACGATCGAGCTCGACGGCGTGACCTACCCCGTCATCGATGTCGAGATCTCCTCCGCCTCGCACCCGTTCTACACGGGCAAGCAGCGCATCATGGACTCGGCCGGCCGCGTCGAGAAGTTCAACAGCCGCTACAAGAACTTCGGCAAGTAGCACTCCTCGAAGGGCCCTCGACCGCACGGTCGGGGGCCCTTCGTCGTTCCCGCGTCGCGGTCCTCAGTAGCGGTAGAAGCCCTCTCCGGTGGCCGTTCCGAGGCGGCCGCGATCGAGGTACTCCGTCTTCAGGTGGGCGGCGAACGCCTGGGAGGCCTCGTCCGGGGCCGCGGCGGCGATGCTGTAGGCGGTCCGCAGACCGACGACGTCGAAGATCTGGAAGGGTCCGAGAGGGGCGCCGGTGCCGATCCTCCAGGTCTTGTCGATGGTCTCGTGGTCGGCGTAGCCGCCCATGAGCAGACCCGACGCGGCGTTGAGGAGCGGCACCAGCAGCGAGTTCAGGACGTAGCCGGCCTTCTCCTTCTGCAGCCTGATGGGCTCGAGGCCGCTGGAAACGGCGAACTCCACGACGGCGTCGACCACGGCGGGGTCCGTGTCCGCCGTTCCCATGATCTCGGCCGTGTTCTGCGCCCAGACGTGGTTGGCGTAGTGCAGCGCGAGGAACCGGTCGGGTCGGCCGGTCGAGGCCTTCAGGTCGCTGGGGAGCAGCGTGGACGAGTTGGTCGCGAAGACCGTGCGCTCGGGAGCGAGCGCACCCAGGCGGCCGTACAGCTCCTGCTTCAGGCCCAGGTCCTCGGGGACGGCCTCGATCACGAGGTCGGCGTCGGCGACCGCCTCCGCGAGGTCGGAGGTGAGGCGGAGGGAGTCGAGCGCCTCCTGCGGTCCGCCGGCGACGCCGCCGGGCACCGACTCGTAGACGCCCGCGAGACCGCGGAGCCGCTCGCGCGCCGACTCGAGGACGTCGTCGGAGAGGTCGTAGACGGTGACGGCGAAGCCGTGGAAGGCCGACTGGAAGGCGATCTGGGAGCCGAGCACTCCGCTGCCGAGGACGGTGACCGTGCGGATGGTGGGCATGACTTCTCCTTGCGAGAGGGGGAGGGGGAACACGTGCTCACCCGATCCCACAGCGCCGCGGTCCGCGGAGCGAGGGCTTGCGCCGACGGGCGGGCCGTGGCCGTCGGGGAGCCGGCGCGGTAGCGTCCCGGCATGGTGTCCTTCGCCGACAAGCCGATCCTGCCGTTCACGACTCCTGAAGAGTGGGACGCCTACCTCCGCGGCGAGCCCGACCCGGACGGAGTCCGGCTGAAGCTGCGGAAGAAGGCCGCCGTCGATCCGGGGATCACCTACGCCGAGGCGCTCGACATCGCGCTCTGCCACGGCTGGATCGACGGTCAGGCGGGAGCCTTCGACGAGCAGTTCAAGCTCCAGGCCTTCACCCCGCGGCGTCGCGCGAGCCCGTGGTCCAAGGTCAACCGCGATCATGTCGCACGGCTGCTGGCGGAGGGTCGGATGCTGCCGGGCGGGCTGGCCGAGGTCGAGCGGGCACGTGCCGACGGGCGCTGGGACGCGGCCTACCGGCAGCGCGATGCGGAGGTGCCGGACGACTTCCAGCGGGCGCTCGACGCGGATCCGCAGGCGCTGGCCTTCTTCGCGACCGTCGGCGGGCAGAGGCGCTTCGCGTTCCTCTTCCGCCTCTCGCAGCTGAAGCGGGCGGCGACGCGGGAGCGGCGGATCGCGGAGTACGTGGCGCTCCTGCGCGAGGGGCGCACGCTGACTTGAGGGGTCAGTGGCGGACCGGCCAGCCCCCGTCGGCGACGAAGGACTCGTCGCGGACGCGGCGCATGTACTCCTGGAAGGACTCGGCCTGGGTGCGGCACCAGTCGACCTGGAGCGCGTGCAGGGCCTCCGCGCCGACTCCGAGCTCGTCGGCGAAGGCGCGGCCCAGCGCCTGGGCGACCCGACCCGCCGCGATCGCGTCCGCGCCCGCGTCGTGCGCCTCGGTGAGGGCGACGCCGTAGTGCTCGGCGGCGAGGGTCAGGGTGCGCTTGCCCTTGCGGTAGCGGTCCACCGCCTTGTCGATCACGAGCGGATCGACGACGGGGCTCGGGTCGAGCAGCACGGGCACGCCCCAGCGGCGCGCCTCGTGGGCGAGGAGCGAGAGGTCGTAGGGGGCGTTGTAGACGACGACCGGGATGCCGCGGGCGAGGAGCGAGCGCAGCGCCTCGGAGATCTCGGCCACGACCTCGCCGGCGGGGCGGCCGTGCGCGCGGGCGTGCCCGGTGCTGATCCCGTGGACGGCGGAGGCGCCCGCCGGGATCTCGACCCCGGGATCGGCGAGCCAGGTCGTGCCCTCGATCGGCTCGCCCGCCGCGTCGATCACGCCGACGTGCGCGGTGACGATGCGGCTCGTGCGGACGTCGATGCCGGTGGTCTCGAGGTCGAACACGGCCAGCAGGTCGAACCACCGCGCCCCCTCGGAGGGGACGAGCGCCCGCTCGGCGTCGTCAAACAGCATCGGCTCGGTCTGCGTCTCGGTCGTTCCGGTGGTGCTCACGCCGACAGCCTAAAGGGGGCCTCCGACATCGGCCGGAGGCCCCTCGGCGTGCTGCCGGGTCAGCGGGCCTCGTGCGCCTTGGCGACGTGGAGCCAGAAGAAGCCCTGCGTGCCGAGTGTCATCGTCAGCGTGCCGTCGTCCGAGAATCCGGGGAAGCGGCCGCCGCCGAACAGGTCGCTGAGCGTCGATCCGGGGTTCTCCGGGTCCGTGATCGTGACCGAGACCGGGTTGTGGTTGAAGCTGAAGACGCAGAGCACCTCCTCGGGCTGGTCGCCCATCTCGGAGCCCGAGCCGGCGTAGTCCCGCACGAAGGCGAGCACCGACTCGTGGTCCGTCTCGAGGACGCGCATCGACCCCAGGCCGAACGCCGGGTGGCCGCGGCGCACGTGCAGGACGTTCCGCATCCAGTGCAGCAGGGAGCGGGACTGCGCCAGCTGCGCCTCCACGTTGACCTGGTTGTAGTGGTAGACGAGCGACTGGACGATCGGCTGCACGAGCTTGCCGGGGTCGGCGGCCGAGAAGCCGGCGTTGCGGTCGGGCGTCCACTGCATCGGCGTGCGCGACGCGTCGCGGTCGTTGAGCCAGATGTTGTCGCCCATGCCGATCTCGTCGCCGTAGTACAGGAACGGGCTGCCGGCGAGGGAGAAGAGCAGGGCGTTGATCAGCTCGAGCTCGGCACGCGAGTTGTCCAGCAGCGGCGCGAGCCTGCGGCGGATGCCGATGTTCGAGCGCATCCGCGGGTCGTAGGCGTACCAGCCGTACATGGCCTGGCGGTACTCCTCGGACACCATCTCGAGCGTGAGCTCGTCGTGGTTGCGGAGGAACACGCCCCAGGCGGCGCCGCTGGGGATGTCGAACGTCTCGGAGAGCACCTTCTTCAGCTCGTTCGCCGTCTGCGCGCGGAGGGAGTAGAAGATGCGCGGCATGACCGGGAAGTCGAACGCCATGTGGCACTCGGGCTCCTCCTCCGTGCCGAAGAACGCGGCGACCTCCCGCGGCCACTGGTTCGCCTCGGCGATCAGGATGCGGCCGGGGTAGTCGCGGTCGACCATGGTGCGGAGGTTCTTGATGAACTCGTGGGTGGGCGGCTCGCCCTCTCCGTTGCCCTCGTCGGACTCGTAGAGGTAGGGGATCGCGTCGAGCCGGATGCCGTCGACGCCGAGGTCGAGCCAGAACTTGACCACGTCGTGGATCGCCTCGTGCACGGCGGGGTTCTCGAAGTTGAGGTCCGGCTGGTGCGAGAAGAAGCGGTGGAAGTAGAACTGGCGGCGCTCGGCGTCGAAGGCCCAGTTCGAGTCCTCGGTGTCGACGAAGATGATGCGGATGTCCGGCCACTTGTCGTCGGTGTCGTTCCAGACGTAGAAGTCGCCGTAGGGGCCCTCGGGGTCGGACCGGGACTGCTGGAACCACTCGTGCTGGTCGCTGGTGTGGTTGAGCGGGAAGTCCATCACGATGCGCATGTTGCGCTCGTGGGCCTTCCGGACGAGGTCGCGGAAGTCCTCCATCGTGCCGAACTCGGGGAGGATCGCCTTGAAGTCGGAGACGTCGTAGCCGCCGTCGCGCAGAGGCGACATGTAGAACGGCGGGAGCCAGAGGGCGTCGATCCTGAGCCACTGCAGGTAGTCGAGCTTGGAGGCGAGCCCGTTGATGTCGCCGGCGCCGTCGCCGTTGGAGTCGTAGTACGACCGGATCATCACCTCGTAGAACACCGCCCGGCGGTACCACTGGGGGTCGAGGGCGAGTCCGGGGAGTTGGATCGGCGACGTGAAGCTCACGGTGCTCCTTCTGCTGCTGCCTGAGCGGATGACCGTCTCGCGAGACGGGTGGGCGGTGCGCCGTGTTGCGAGCGCGTGATCATGCTCCCGGCTCGGATCGAGGCCACGCAAGGCGTTGCGGCCAGATCTTCGACGGGCTTTCCCTACGATAAGGAACGCGATGACCACTCCCTCCCCCTACGCCTCCGATCTCGGCCGTGTCCCCGTCCGCGAGGCCGCGGTGGACGTCGCCGGATCCCGCACCGCCTACTGGACCTACGGCGCTCCGGACGCCTCGAGCGTCCTCGTGCTGGTGCACGGGTTCCGCGGCGAGCACCACGGCCTCGAGCCCGTCGTCGCCCGTCTGCTCGCCGGGGGAGCGGACGTGCGGGTCGTCGCTCCCGACCTGCCCGGCTTCGGCGCCTCGACCCCCATGACGCGCCTGCCGCACGACGTGGACGGCTACGCCTCCTGGCTCGGCTCCTTCCTCGACGCGCTGGGGCTCCGCGGTGAGGCGGCCGTCCTCGGCCACTCCTTCGGCTCGATCGTCGCGGCCGCGGCCGTCGCGGACGGGCTGCCCGCTCCGCTCCTGGTGCTGGTCAACCCGATCGGCGCGCCCGCCCTGCAGGGTCCCCGCGGCGTCCTGACCAGGCTCGCCGTCCTCTACTACCGGCTCGGCGCGCTCCTGCCGGGGCCCCTCGGACGCCGCCTGCTCAGCGACCCGCTGATCGTGCGGGTGATGAGCCTGGCGATGGTGAAGACGAAGGAGCCGGCGCTGCGACGCTTCGTGCACGACCAGCACGACCGCTACTTCAGCGCCTTCGCCTCCCGCGACACGGTCCTCGAGGCGTTCCGCGCCTCCGTCTCGCACGACGTCGGCGAGTACGCCTCCCGGATCCGGGTGCCGACGCAGCTGATCGCCGCGGCGCAGGACGACATCACTCCGCTCCCGGCGCAGTACCGCCTGCTCGAGAGGCTGCCGCACGCCCGCCTGCACGTCATCGACGGAGTCGGCCACCTGATCCACTACGAGACGCCGGACGAGGCCGCCGCCGTGCTGCGGACGGCCCTCGAGGAGGGGATCGACCGATGAGGATCGTCGTCGACTGCCGGTACACCCGGCTCGAGCGGCACGACGGGATCAGCCGCTACACCGCGGAGCTCGTCCGCGAGCTCGCGAAGCTGCACGACGTGACCATGCTGATCAGCGACCGCCGCCAGCTCGCGATGCTCCCGTCGCTCCCGTGGGAGCGCGTGACCGGGCCGACCAGCCCGTTCGAGCCGTTCGTCGCGCTGCTGGTGAACCGGCTGCGGCCCGACGTGGTCTTCTCGCCGATGCAGACCATGGGCTCGCTCGGCCGCCGCTACCGGCTCGTCCTGACCGTGCACGACCTCATCTACTACCGCCACCGCACCCCGCCGCGCGACCTGGCCGCTCCCGTGCGCGCGCTCTGGCGGCTCTACCACCTCGCCTGGTGGCCGCAGCGGAGGCTCCTCCAGCGCGCCGACGCGGTCGTCACCGTCTCGGAGACGACCCGCGACCTGATCCGCTTCCACCGCCTCACCACCCGGCCGGTGGTCGTCGTCCCGAACGCGGCGACCGAGCCCGACGAGGCGAGCGCCGCTCTGGCGGGATCGCTGCCCGACCGGTCGGCCGCGCGCTCGCTCGTCTACATGGGCTCGTTCATGCCCTACAAGAACGTCGAGACGCTCGCTCGCGCGATGCGGCTGCTGCCCGACTACGAGCTGCACCTGATGAGCCGGGCGAGCGACGATACCGTCGAGACGCTCCGGGCCCTGGCGCCGACCGCGAAGCTGGTGTTCCACCAGGGGGCGCCGGACGCGGAGTACCGCGCGGTGCTCGCGCGGGCGACCGCTCTCGTGACGGCGAGCAGGGACGAGGGCTTCGGGATCCCGCTGGTCGAGGCGATGGCGCTCGGGACGCCGGTCGTGGTGAGCGACATCCCGATCTTCCGCGAGATCGCCCAGGACGCCGCCGTGTACGTCGACCCGTCGAGCGCGAAGGGCATCGCGGACGGCGTGCGATCGCTCGAGGACGGCGCCGTGTGGCGGACGCACTCGGCCCGGGCGAGGGAGCGGGCCGCGGCCTTCTCCTGGCGCGACTCCGCCCGAGTGCTCTTCGGGCTCCTGCAGGACCTCGGCCGGCGCTGACGCGGGCCGGCGATCGACCGACTCCGGGAGGCGGGCCGTCAGGCTCCCGGAGCCGGGCTGAGCACGTCGTCGAGGTCGACGTCCGCCACGACCACGTCGCCGGAGTCGTCGACACCGACGATGCGCAGAGCCCCGTCGACGATCGCGAAGTCGTGCCGGGAGCCGTTGCCGACCGAGACGCCGTGCACGGGGAGGTCCTCGCTGCTGAGCGCGCGGATCAGGCTGCCGATGACCGCACCGTGCGTGGCGACGACGACGGACGCGTCGGGGAAGCGCTCGGCCACCTCGAGCAGCGCGGCGGTCGCCCGCTCGACGACCTCGGCGCGGGTCTCGCAGCCGGGGATCGGCGCGCGCTCGATGCCTCCGGGGAAGCGCTCGGCGAGCTCGGGACCGGTCATCCCCTCCGCCTCGCCGTAGGCGCGCTCGGCCAGGCCCGGCACCGCCAGCGGCTCGTCGAGGCCGAGACCGCGCGCGATGATCGCTCCGGTGTCGAAGGCGCGCTGCAGCGGACTGGCGACCACCGCGTCGAAGCGCCGGTCGGCGAGCAGCCGCGCCGCCGCCCGCGCCTGGGCGCGCCCGGTCGCGTTGAGCGGGATGTCGCTCCTGCCCTGGATGCGCCGGGCGGCGTTCCAGTCGGTCTGGCCGTGGCGGACGAGGGTGAGCTGGGTCACAGGGGCCTCTCGGGAGGTCGGGTGCGGAGCGGGCGGGAGCTCAGAGGGCGGCTTTGCGGCGCGCGGGCAGGCGCTCGGCGAGCTCGCGGAGCACCTCGCTGGTGCCGCCGTCGATCTTGATGCTTGCCCGCGAGTCGCCCTTGGTGGTGCCGCGGTTGACGATCACGATCGGCATCCGGGCGCGTCGGGCGATCTCGAGGAAGCGGATGCCGGAGTTGACCACGAGCGACGAGCCGGCGACGAGCAGGGCGTCGGCGCCCGCGACGATGGCGCGCGCCTCCTCGAACCGCTCGGTCGGGATGAACTCGCCGAAGAAGACGATGTCCGGCTTCAGGATCCCGCCGCAGACCGTGCACTCGGGGACGGTCATCGCCGAGACGTCGTGGACCTCGGCGTCGCCGTCGGGGTTGAGGGAGGAGACGTCGGGGTCGTCGAGCCAGGGGTTGAGCGCCTCGATCCGCTCGGCCACCGCGTCGCGGGCGAAGTACTGGCCGCAGGTCATGCAGCGCACACGGTCCGCCGAGCCGTGCAGATCCACCACGCGGCGCGAACCGGCCCGGACGTGCAGGCCGTCGACGTTCTGCGTGACGACGCCCGTGAGCAGGCCGCGCTCCTCGAGCCGGGCCAGGGCCCGGTGGCCGTCGTTGGGGAGCGTGCTGGTGAAGCGGCGCCAGCCGAGCTGGCTGCCGGCCCAGTACCGGCGGCGGTAGTCGGGATCGGCGACGAACTGGGAGTAGGTCATCGGGCTGCGCACCGGTGCCCCGGCTCCGCGGTAGTCGGGGATGCCCGAGTCGGTGCTCATGCCCGCGCCGGTGACGGCGGCGATGCGGCGCCCGCTGAGGAGTTCGACGGCCTGCTCGACCGCGAGCGCCTCGGGGCCCTCGGCGACCGGTGTCGGACTCGACTCCATCCGCGCCTCCTTCGAGGGCCGTTCGAGCGGCCCCTGGACGAGTTTAGTCCGCGCCGTGCCCTAGATTGCCGGGATGCCGATCGTGCACATCACCGACCTCGACCACCCGCTCCTCGCCGACTACCACCGCCTCACCGACGTGGCGCTGCGGCGGGTGCTGGAGCCGGAGGGCGGTCTGTACATCGCCGAGTCGGCCAAGGTGATCGAGCGGGCGCTCGACGCCGGGCACCGTCCCCGCTCGGTCCTGGTGCAGGAGAAGCGGCTGCCGGACGCGGCCGGGGTGCTCGAGCGTCATCCCGAGGTGCCGGTCTTCGTGGCGCCGGATCCGCTGATCGAGGAGCTGACCGGGTTCCACCTCCACCGCGGAGCGCTCGCCTCGATGCACCGTCCGCCGCTGCGGCCGATGGCCGAGCTGCTGGAGGGCGCGCGCCTCGTCGTGATCCTGGAGGACCTGGTCGACCACACCAACGTCGGCGCCGTCTTCCGCGCCGCGGCCGGCATGGGCGCGGACGCGGTGCTCGTGACGCCGCGGTGCGCGGACCCCCTGTACCGGCGCAGCGTCCGGGTGAGCATGGGCACGGTCCTGCAGGTGCCGTGGACGCGCACCCCCGAGTGGGCACCGGCTCGCCGCGCTCTGGAGGAGGCCGGGTTCTCGGTCGCCGCGCTGGCGCTCGCTCCGGACGCGGTGCCGCTCGACGAGTACGCGGCGGCTCGCCCCGAGCGCGTCGCGATCGTCCTGGGCGCCGAGGGGGACGGGCTCAGCCGCGCGGCGCTGGACGCCTCGGACACCGTCGTCACCATCCCGATGCTGCACGGCGTCGACTCGCTCAACGTGGCCTCGGCGAGCGCCGTCGCACTGTGGGCGCTGACCCGCGGGCGCTGACCGCCCGGCTCCGGCGCTCGGCGGCCCCGCGGTGACCTGCCGCTGACGCTCGCGACGCGGGATCGGGGTCGGTATCGCGCGTCACCCGCCGCGCCCGACGACGGGGCGGCGTCCGGGACGGGGGAGAGGCCCGCCCGTACGATGACGGGGTGACCTCCCCGACCCGATCCGACGACGCCCTCGACCTGTTCGGGGAGCCCGCCGCGCCGGAGCCGCGACCGCGTCGACGGCGCGGGGCGGTCGTCGCCGGTCTCGTCGCTGCGACCGTGCTGGTCGGTGGAGGCGGTGCCTACGCGACCAACGCGGCGACCGCGGAGCTGCCGACGGCGAGCGCCGTCGCGGTGGACCCCGTCTCGAGCACCGTCGACGCACCCGCTCCGGCCTGGCCTGCCTACGGCTCCGGCGCCGTGGCGGCCGTGGGCATCGACGGGACGGAGGAGGACGGGCTGCTCGCCCGCTACGGCTCCACCGGAACCGTGCCCACGGGGAGCATCGCCAAGGTCGTCACCGCTCTCGTCGTCCTCGCGGCGAAGCCGATCGCAGAGGGGACGGACGGGGAGACCATCACCTTCACGAGCGCGGACGTGCAGTACTACAACGACACCCTGGCCGAGAACGGCTCGAACGCTCCGGTCACCGCGGGTCTGCAGCTGACCGAGCGGGAGGCGCTGACCGCCATGATGCTCCCGTCCGCGAACAACTACGCGAAGTCCCTCGCGATCTGGGCGTACGGCTCGGAGGACGCTTTCCTCGCCGCGGCGCGCGGCTGGCTCGACGGGCAGGGGCTCGAGCGGACCTCCCTCGCCGACACCAGCGGGCTCTCGCCGGCGACGGTCAGCACGACGGCCGAGATGGTGCGCCTGGGCGAGCTGCTGATCGCGGACCCGGTGCTCGCTCCGATCGTCGCGACGCCGACCGCGGTCATCCCGGGGGTCGGCGAGGTCGACAACACCAACTCGCTCCTCGGCCGCTCGGGAGTGGACGGTATCAAGACGGGGACGACCGACGAGGCGGGCTCGTGCCTGCTGTTCTCGCTCGACGCGACCGTCGAGGGCCGGCCGGTCACCCTGGTCGGCGTGGTGGTGGGCGCGCGCACGCACCCGCAGCTCGCCGCGGACGTGCTGACCCTCGTCCCGACCGTCGAGGCGGGCTTCCGGACCGTCCCGCTGACCGTCGAGGGCCAGGACTACGGCACCCTCACGAGCGCCTGGGGGGAGACGGCGACGGCCGAGACCGCGGAGGCGCGGTCCGTGCTGGTGTGGGGTGCGGTCTCGACGACGACCACGGTCGCCCTCGATCCGCTCGAGACCGTCGCCGACGGCGAGCGCGTGGGGACCGCGACCGTCGACGTCAACGGCACCCCGTACGAGCTTCCCCTCGTCGCCGACGGGTCGATCGAGGACCCGGGCTTCGCCTGGCGCCTCGGCCACCCGGCCGAGCTGTTCGGCTGAGCGCGGGGCGAGCCGCCGCCTCCCGGGAGCGGATCAGGCCAGGGGATCCGCGGCCCGGTCGTCGATGATCCGCACGCCGGCGGTCGCGATGTCCTCGGCGACCTCCTCCGGCGTCGCGTTGCCCGGCACGACCGAGCCCGGCTCCGAGGCCGCGGGATCGCTGCTCCAGCGCTCGGCGGAGGGCCGCTTGGCGGTGATGAAGTCGCCGGAGGACTGGTGGCGGACTCGGCGCAGCACCCACGGCACGAGGTACTCCCGCGCCCACTGGATGTCCTCCGTGCGGGCGGCACGCCAGGTGCGGGCGTGCAGCGGCTCCGGGGCCAGGGGGCGCAGGTCGTTCTCGACGTTCAGCGACTCGAGAACCATGCGCGCGACCTCGTGGTGGCCGTGCGGGTTGAGGTGCAGGCGGTCCGGCGCCCACATCCGCACGTCCTGGATCTCCTGGAGGGACCACTGGTCGGCGACGATGCAGTCGTACCGCTTGGCCAGCGCCCGCAGGTTCTCGTTGTAGATCGCGACCTTCCCGCGGATCCGCCCGAACACGGGGGAGAAGCCCACATCCACTCCGGTGAAGAGGACGACGGTCGCCCCGTCGGAGCGGAGCCGGGCGAGGCCCGACTCGAAGCGGGACGCGATGTCGTCGGGGTCGGTCCCCGGGCGGATGACGTCGTTCCCGCCCGCGGAGATGGTGATGAGGTCGGGGCGCAGCTCCAGGGCGGGCTCGACCTGCTCGTCGACGATCTGCTGCAGGAGGCGGCCGCGCACCGCCAGGTTGGCGTAGGCGAAGTCCTCGTTCTGGCTGCCCAGGACCTCCGCCACGCGGTCCGCCCAGCCGCGGTGCCCGCCGGGGCTGCCGGGCTCGGGATCGCCGATCCCCTCGGTGAAGGAGTCGCCCAGGGCGACGTAGCGGGACCACGGATGACGCTGCTCGACCATCCCTCCATCATGCTCCGCACCCGGCCGCCGGTGGCACGGCGCGACACGCCGTGCGCCTCCCGGCGGGCCGCGGAGACCGAGCCGCTGTCGGAGGCGTCGGCTAGATTCGGTCCACGTGAACAGTCCCTCGAGCTTCGGTCATCAGGTCGGCACCTCCGCCGCTGAGCACCTGTCCCCGTCCTTCCCGGGCAGGGCACCGTGGGGTACCGCGAACAAGCTCCGCGCCTGGCAGGCGGAGGCGCTCGAGGCCTACTTCCAGCACGAGCCGCGCGACTTCCTGGCCGCCGCGACCCCGGGCGCGGGCAAGACCACCTTCGCGCTGCGGCTGGCCGCCGAGCTGCTGCACAACCGCACGGTCGACCGGATCACCGTGGTCGCTCCGACGGAGCACCTCAAGCGCCAGTGGGCCGAGGCCGCGCACCGCGTCGGCATCCGCCTGGACCCGACCTTCACCAACCGCATGGGCCGCCACGCCCGCCACTACCACGGCGTCGCCGTCACCTACGCGCAGGTCGCCGTCCGCGCCGAGCTCCACCGCGAGCTCACCCTGTCCGGCCGCACCCTCGTCATCCTCGACGAGGTGCACCACGCCGGCGACGCCCTCAGCTGGGGCGACGCGGTGCGCGAGGCCTTCGAGCCCGCGGTCCGCCGGCTCTCGCTGACCGGGACGCCGTTCCGCTCGGACACGGCGGCGATCCCGTTCGTCAGCTACCTGCCGGACGAGGAGGGCATCCGCACCTCGCTCACCGACTACGCCTACGGCTACGGCCGCGCGCTCGCGGACGGCGTCGTCCGGCCGGTGCTGTTCATGGTCTACGCCGGGCAGATGCGCTGGAAGTCGAAGGCCGGCGACGAGATGGAGGCGCGGCTCGGCGAGGGCAACACCAAGGACATCACCTCGCAGGCCTGGCGGACCGCGCTGGACCCGAAGGGCGACTGGATCCCCTCGGTCCTCCGCGCCGCCAACACCCGCCTCACCGAGGTGCGGCGCGCCGTGCCCGACGCCGGCGGCCTGGTCATCGCGACCGACCACTACACCGCGCGCGCCTACGCCGCGATGCTCCGCGAGATCAGCGGCGAGACCGTCACCGTCGTGCTCTCCGACGAGAAGGAGGCGAGCGACCGGATCGAGGAGTTCGCGAAGGACACCAGTCGCTGGATGGTCGCGGTCCGCATGGTCTCCGAGGGCGTCGACGTGCCGAGGCTCGCCGTCGGCGTCTACGCGACATCGGCGTCGACTCCTCTGTTCTTCGCCCAGGCGATCGGCCGCTTCGTGCGCGCGCGGCGCCGCGGCGAGACCGCCTCGGTGTTCCTCCCGAACGTGCCCGGCCTGCTCGCGCTGGCGGGCTCGATGGAGCTGCAGCGCGATCACGCCCTCGACCGCAGGACCTCCGACGACGAGGAGTACCCCGAGGCCGACCTGATGGCCGACGCCGAGCGCAGCGACAAGGCGTCCTCGGATCTCCTGGAGGAGGGCCGCTTCGAGTCGATCGGCTCGGCCGCCACCTTCGACCGCGTCGTCTACGAGGGCGCCGAGTTCGGGATGGAGGTCGAGGTCGAGAGCGAGGAGGAGCTCGACTTCATCGGCCTGCCGGGGCTCCTCGAGCCCGACCAGGTGCGGGAGCTCCTCCAGCACCGGCAGCAGCGGCAGGCCAAGCGCGCCGGCAGCCGCGCGGGGGCGGCGGCCCCGGCCGAGCCGGTGAGCGAGATCCCGGCACCGCTCTACCGCACGCTCAAGGAGCAGCGCAGCCTGCTCAACTCCCTGGTCGGCCTGTGGGCACGGGGGACGGGCGAGTCGCACGGCCAGGTGCACACCGAGCTGCGCCGGCTCTGCGGCGGACCCGCGGTGGCGCAGGCGAGCGTGACCCAGCTGCAGGCGCGGATCGATCTCCTGCGGCGCAGGCTCGGCTCGCACTGATCGCGGTGAGGCGCCCCGGTACGTGGCGCCGCGCTCTCGACGACGGAGCCGATCGCTGCTCCTGCCCAGCCCGGCCGGCCCCTCCGCGTGCGCCGGACAGTCCCTCCGGCGCGTTCTAGCCGATGCACCCGGCGCGGCGCCAGCCCTCCCCGGCGGACCGGGCGCGACCGTACTGTTCGAGCGTGACCCACCGGAACGACCTGCCCGCTCACGCGCCCGCAGGACGAACCGGACGGCGGTTCCGGCCGCCGGTCGTGACCACCGGAGGAGGACCGCGCGATGAGCGCTGACCGTCAGGGGAATGCTCGAGACACGCTCGCTAAGCTGAGCAGTCGGTCCGTCGCGGAAGTGACGGACCATCACCCCCGACGTCGGGCATCCGCAGACCGCACATCGGCGTCTCCCGGACTGCCCGAGAACAATCCCCTGAGGAGTCTCGTGGAGACCTGGCCCGGAACCGCCTACCCGTTGGGCGCGACGTTCGACGGAAGCGGCACGAACTTCGCCCTGTTCAGCGAGATCGCCGAGCGCGTCGAGCTGTGCCTCTTCGAGGAGGACGGCACCGAGACGCGCGTCGAGATCCAGGAGTCGGACGCCTACGTCTGGCACTGCTACCTCCCGCAGGTCCAGCCGGGCCAGCGCTACGGCTTCCGCATCCACGGACCGTACGACCCCGATGCCGGCCACCGCTGCAACCCGAACAAGCTGCTGCTGGACCCCTACGCGAAGGCGATCTCGGGGGAGATCGACTGGGACCAGTCCCTCTTCTCGTACACCTTCGGCGACCCGGACTCGACGAACGACGAGGACTCGGCGCCGCACATGATGATGGGCGTCGTCATCAACCCCTTCTTCGACTGGGCCGGTGACCGCCGCCCGCGCACCTCCTACGACAGCACCGTGATCTACGAGGCGCACGTGAAGGGGCTCACCAAGACGCACCCCGACGTGCCGGAGGAGCTCCGCGGCACCTACGCCGGAGTCGCCCACCCCGCGGTGATCGACCACCTCAAGCACCTGGGCGTCTCGGCGATCGAGCTCATGCCCGTGCACCAGTTCGTGAACGACTCCACCCTGATGGACAAGGGCCTCTCGAACTACTGGGGCTACAACACGATCGGCTTCTTCGCTCCGCAGAACACCTACTCCTCCACGGGCGACCAGGGCCAGCAGGTCCAGGAGTTCAAGAGCATGGTGAAGGCGCTCCACGCGGCCGGCATCGAGGTCATCCTCGACGTGGTCTACAACCACACGGCGGAGGGCAACCACCTCGGCCCCACCCTGTCGTTCCGCGGCATCGACAACGAGGCCTACTACCGCCTCGTCGACGACGACAAGCGCTACTACATGGACTACACCGGCACGGGGAACACCCTGAACGTGCGACACCCGCACTCGCTCCAGCTGATCATGGACTCGCTGCGCTACTGGGTGACGGAGATGCGCGTCGACGGCTTCCGCTTCGACCTCGCCTCGGCGCTGGCACGCGAGTTCTACGACGTCGACCGGCTCTCCACCTTCTTCGAGCTCGTCCAGCAGGACCCGGTGGTCTCGCAGGTGAAGCTGATCGCCGAGCCGTGGGACGTCGGGCCCGGCGGCTACCAGGTGGGAAACTTCCCGCCCCAGTGGACGGAGTGGAACGGCAAGTACCGCGACACGGTCCGCGACTTCTGGCGCGGCGAGCCGTCGACGCTGGGGGAGTTCGCCTCGCGCCTCACCGGCTCGGCCGACCTCTACGCGCACTCGGGCCGCTACCCGGTCGCCTCGATCAACTTCGTCACGGCGCACGACGGCTTCACCCTCCGGGACCTGGTCTCGTACAACGAGAAGCACAACGACGCCAACGGCGAGGACGGCAACGACGGGGAGTCGCACAACCGCTCCTGGAACCACGGCGTGGAGGGGCCCACGGACGACCCGCGGGTGCTCGCGCTCCGGGCACGCCAGCAGCGGAACTTCCTCGCGACGATGCTGATCTCCCAGGGCGTCCCGATGATCCTCCACGGCGACGAGCTGGGCCGGACCCAGAACGGCAACAACAACACCTACGCCCAGGACAGCGAGCTGACCTGGATCGACTGGGCGCACGCCGACCGGCCGCTGCTCGAGTTCACCGCGGCGCTCATCCGCCTGCGCGCCGAGCACCCGACCTTCCGACGCATGCGCTTCTTCGACGGCCGCCCCGTCCTGCGCGGCGACGGCGAGCCCCTGCCCGACATCGTCTGGTTCACCGCCGCCGGCACCGAGATGTCCCCGTCCGACTGGGACTCCGGTCTCGGCCGATCGGTGGGCATCTACCTCAACGGCAACGGGATCCGCGAGCGCGACCAGCGCGGGCGCCCCGTCACCGACGACAGCTTCCTCCTGTACTTCAACGCCGACGACGTCGACGTCGAGTTCGCGATCCCGAGCGACGAGTACGCGCTCGAGTGGAGCGTCCTCGTCGACACCGCCGGTGCCGAGGCGGACTCGATCCCGCGTCCGGCGGGGGCGATGCTCACCGTCCAGGCGAAGTCGCTCGTCATCCTCCAGGAGCACAGCACCCCCGAGCCCGAGGTCGACCACTCGGTCGCCGCCTCGCTCGCGTCCCTGGCCGCCACCTCGGCCATCCCGATCGTCTCCTCGACCGGACCCACCAGCCCCCACGCCGAGTCGACCGACTCCGCGACCGCACCCTCGACAGGAGCCTGACGTGCGTCTGCCCGCCTCCACCTACCGCCTCCAGATCCGGTCGGCGTTCGACCTCGACGACGCCGCCCGCGTCGCCGACTACGTGCGCGCGCTCGGAGCGGACTGGCTGTACTTCTCGCCGCTGCTGAAGGCCGAGCCCGGCTCGGACCACGGCTACGACGTGGTGGACCACACCGAGGTCGATCCCGACCGCGGTGGCGCGGCCGGCCTGGCGAACGCCTCGGCCGCGGCGCGGGCGGAGGGCCTCGGCGTCCTCATCGACATCGTCCCCAACCACATGGGCGTCGCGACCCCGAGCGAGAACTCGTGGTGGTGGGACCTGCTGAGGAACGGGAAGTCCTCCCGCTACGCCACCGCCTTCGACATCGACTGGGAGGCGGGGGGCGGGAAGCTGCGCGTGCCGATCCTCGGCGACGGTGCGAGCGAGGGAGACAGCGACAGCGAGCTCGACGCGCTCGAGGTCGTCGGCGACGAGCTGCACTACTACGAGAACCGCCTGCCGATCGCGCCCGGCACCGCCGAGCCCGGCGACTCCGGCCGCACGGTGCACGAGCGCCAGAGCTACGAGCTCGTGAACTGGCGCCGCGCCGACGCCGAGCTGAACTACCGCCGCTTCTTCGCGGTGAACACCCTCGCCGCCATCACGGTCGAGCGGCCCGAGGTGTTCGACGCCTCGCACGCCGAGATCGTCCGCTGGTTCACCGAGGGGCTCGCTGACGGCCTTCGCGTCGACCACCCGGACGGCCTGGCCGACCCGGGCGGATACCTCGACGACCTGGCCCGCGCGATCGGCGGCGCCCCGGTCTGGGTCGAGAAGATCCTCGAGGGCGACGAGGAGCTCCCGCCGCACTGGGCGACCGTCGGCACCACGGGCTACGACGCCCTGGCCGACGTCGACCGCATCCTGGTCGACCCCGACGCCCGCCCCGTGCTGGAGGGCCTCGACGCCGAGCTCACGGGAAAGGGCGCCCCGCTGCAGTGGGCCGACCTCATCCACGACACCAAGCGCGGGATCGCCGACGGCATCCTCCGCTCCGAGGTCCTGCGGCTGGCCCGCCTGATCCCCGGCATCGAGGGAGCGGACGACGCGCTGGCGGAGCTCCTGGCGACCTACCCGGTCTACCGCAGCTACCTCCCCTACGGAGCGGAGCACCTCGAGCACGCCCGCGTCGACGCCGTGCGCCGCCGTCCCGAGATCCGCGCGACCATCGACGAGGTCGCCGCGGCGCTCGGCGAGACCGGCACTCCGGTGTCCGTGCGCTTCCAGCAGACCTCCGGCATGGTGATGGCGAAGGGCGTCGAGGACACGGCGTTCTACCGCTTCAGCCGCCTCACCTCGCTGAACGAGGTCGGAGCGGACCCGGACGAGTTCGCGATCGACCTGGTCGAGTTCCACCGCCGCCAGGCCGTGCGCCAGGCCTCGTTCCCCGCCTCGCTCACCACGCTCTCGACCCACGACACGAAGCGCGGCGAGGACACCCGTGCCCGCATCACCGCACTGGCCGAGGACCCGGAGGCGTGGGCGGCGACGCTCCGCGAGCTCCACGCCCTCGTCGGCTTCGGCGACGGCCCGATCGAGCACCTGCTCTGGGAGGCCGTCGTGGGGACCTGGCCCGCGAGCCGTGAGCGCCTGCACGCCTACGCCGAGAAGGCGTCGCGCGAGGCCGACGACTCGACGCACTGGACCGCTCCTGACGAGCAGTTCGAGAAGCGGATGCACGCGGCGATCGACGCGGCGTTCGACGAGCCCGCCGTCCGCCGGCTGGTCGAGCAGACCGTCGAGCGGGTGTCGGTTGCCGGCTGGTCGAACGGCCTCGCCGCGAAGCTCGTGCAGATCACCGCCCCGGGCATCCCGGACGTTTACCAGGGCAGCGAGCTCTGGGAGACCTCCCTCGTCGACCCGGACAACCGCCGCGAGGTCGACTTCGGGCAGCGTCGAGCGCTGCTGGAGCGGATCGACGGCGGCTGGAAGCCCGCGATCGACGCCGAGGGAGCCGCGAAGCTCCTCGTCACCTCGCGCGCCCTCCGGCTCCGCCGCGACCGCCCCGAGCTGTTCACCCGCTATGCCGCCGTCCCCGCGATCGGGCCCGCCGCCGAGCACGCGATCGCCTTCGACCGCGGCGGCGCGCTGACCGTCGCGACCCGGCTCCCCGAGGGCCTCGCCGCTTCGGGCGGGTGGAACGGCACGGTCGTGGTCCTGCCCGGGCACCCGATGGAGGACGTCCTCACCGGCCGCACCTTCGCGGGAGGAGTGACTCCGGTCGCCGAGATCCTCGCCGACTACCCCGTGGCACTGCTCGCCCCGGTCTCCTGACCGGTTTCGCCACCGCACCGCAGACCGATCCGACCCCTCCTGGAGACAGCAGTGATCAGCACGACTCCCTACCGCTACGCACTCCCGACGACCGGGCCCGAGCGGTTCGACGTCTGGGCCCCCGAGGCCTCGACGGTCGAGCTCCTTCTCGGCGACGACTCGTCGCTGACGATGACCCGCCACGGAGACGACGGATGGTGGCGGGCGCCCGCGTCGGCCCCGGCCACCGGCGAGGTCGACTACGGGTACCGGGTGGACGGCAGTGGTCCGCTGCCGGATCCCCGCTCGCGCCGCCAGCCGAAGGGCGTGCACGAGCTCTCGCGCACGTTCGACCCCTCGGCGCACGAGTGGGGCGACTCCGCCTGGACCGGGCGCGAGCTCGCCGGCGCCGTCATCTACGAGCTGCACCTCGGCACGTTCACACCCGAGGGCACCCTGGACGCGGCGGCGGAGCGCTTCGAGCACCTGCGCTCGATCGGCGTGGACTTCATCGAGCTGCTGCCGGTCAACGCGGTGAACGGAACGCACAACTGGGGCTACGACGGCGTCCTCTGGTACGCCGTGCACGAGCCGTACGGCGGACCCGAGGCGTACCAGCGCTTCGTGGACGCCGCCCACCGTGCCGGCCTCGGCGTGGTCCAGGACGTCGTCTACAACCACCTCGGCCCGAGCGGCAACTACCTGCCGGAGTTCGGCCCGTACCTCAAGAACGAGAAGGCCAACACCTGGGGCAGCTCGATCAACCTGGACGGCGAGGGTTCGGACACCGTTCGCGGGTACATCATCGACAACGCTCTGATGTGGCTGCGCGACTACCACGTCGACGCCCTGCGCCTGGACGCGGTGCACGCCCTCTCGGACGAGCGGGCCGTGCACGTGCTCGAGGAGATGGCGAGCGAGGTGGCCGTGCTGTCGGCCCACGTCGGGCGCCCTCTGACGCTGATCGCCGAGTCCGACCTCAACGACCCGACGCTGATCACTCCGCGGGAGGCGCACGGCTACGGGCTCGACGCGCAGTGGAGCGACGACTTCCACCACGCGGTCCACGTCGCGCTGACCGGGGAGACCACGGGCTACTACGAGGACTTCGCGCCGCTCGGCGCCCTCGCGAAGGTGCTGACGCGGGGCTTCTTCCACGACGGCACCCTCTCGACGTTCCGCGGCCGCCACCACGGCCGTCCGGTGGACACCGAGCACATGCCGACCTGGCGCCTGGTGGTCTGCAGCCAGAACCACGACCAGATCGGCAACCGGGCGGTCGGCGACCGTCTGACGGCGACCCTCGACGAGGGGCGCCTCGCGATCGCCGCGGCTCTGACGCTGCTGGGCCCTTTCACTCCCATGCTGTTCATGGGGGAGGAGTGGGCGGCGTCGACCCCGTGGCAGTTCTTCACCTCGCACCCGGAGAAGGATCTGGGCGAGGCGACGGCGAAGGGCCGCATCGAGGAGTTCGCGAAGATGGGCTGGGACCCGGAGGTCGTGCCCGATCCGCAGGACCCGGAGACGTTCCTGCGCTCGCGGCTCGACTGGTCCGAGGTCGGGGAGGGGCGTCACGCCCGCACCCTCGAGGTGTACCGCGAGCTGGCGGCGATCCGCCGCCGCTACCCCGAGCTGACGGACCCGCGCTTCGGGTCGCTTCGCGTGGATTTCGACGAGGAGGCCCGCTGGCTGACTCTCGGCCGCGGTCGGGTGACCGTGGCGATCAACGTCGGCGAGTCCGCCGCCCGCATCGCCCTGCCGGAGGTGGCGGAGACGCTGCTCGGCGTCGGGGAGTACGCGGTGCAGCCCGGGGACACCGAGGTGGATCTCGGCGGTTCCTCACTGCTGGTGACGCTGAGCGCCTGAGCTCCGTGGCGGCCGGCTGTTCAGGTGGCCGGCCGCCGCTGTCCTGAACGGCCGCCTCGGGCCCGAGCGCTCAGAGCGTGACCGCGGCGTACTCCGTCGCGGTCACGACCCGCACTCCCTCGTCGTGGACGAGCAGGAGCGCGCGGAGCGGGATGGCCCGCTTGTGGCACGCCGCCGCCAGGTGACGGGCGAGGACCCGGTCGGTCTCGCCGAGGAAGGCGCGCCCGGGACGTTCCAGGGCGAAGGCGAGCGAGCCCACGTCCTGGTGCGCCACGGCCTTGGCGAGGGTGGCGACGATCCGCTCGGTCTTCTCCTCGTCGGGGTGCACGGGGAGCCCGTCCACCGGGTAGAGGATCGGCAGCTGCACGCCGTCGCGGTCGAGGAAGATCGGCCACAGGGCCCGGCGGTAGGCCGGTCCGATCAGCGAGGAGACGCGCTCGCGCAGCTCGCGGTCGTTCAGGAGCGGCGCATCGAGGTGCGGAGCGGGAGCGGCGTGGTCGAGAGTGGTCATGGTGTCGCTTTCTCGTGGGGCGAGCGGGCGGTGCCGCTGAGGGGTCATCGGAAGTTGCGGGAGGTGGTGCGAGCGCCGACCGTGAGGGTCTCGAACCTGTCGGCGAGGAGGTTCGTCACCCCCTCGTCGGAGCGCTCGAGGATCCCCCTGACCAGCAGGGCGGGTGCCTCGCGGGCCACGCGGCGGTAGCGGTTCCATACTCCGACGGAGCAGATCACGTTGAGGATCCCGTGCTCGTCCTCGAGGTTGAGGAAGGTCACTCCACCGGCTGTGGAGGGACGTTGGCGGTGGATCACGACCCCGCCGACCTCGATCCGGGTCCCCGAGGGGATGGCGGGGAGATCGGCCGAGGAGCGGGCGCCGCGGCGAGCGAGTCCCTCGCGGAGGTGGCGCAGCGGATGGTCGTCGGGCGAGATGCCGGTGGCCCAGAAGTCGAAGACCACGCGCTCCTGAGGGGAGAGCATCGGCAGGAGCGGGGGCTGCACGACGACCGTGGAGCCGGCGAGGAACTCCTCGCGGTCGCCTGCGGCGGTGCCGGCCTCCCAGAGCGCCTGCCGACGCTGCAGACCGAGCGAGTCGAAGGCGCCCGCGGCGCCGAGGGCCTCCAGCTGAGCCGCGGTCGTGCCGACCCGACGCGAGAGGTCGGCCATGCTCGCGTAGGGTCCGCCGCGTTCGCGCTCGGCGACGATGTGCTCGGCGAGCGCGGTGCCGATGCCCTTCACCCCTGCCAGCCCGAGCCGGATCAGGAAGCCGCTGTCGCGCCTGTGGTCGTCCGTGTGGAAGTGCTCGGTGCGGTCGAACAGTCCCGTGGGCGGCTGATCGGCGCGGAGGCAGTCGTCGCTCCCGTAGGCGGCGCCGCCCCTCCGGCGTGCGGGGGCGTCCTCCTTCGCCTCGAGCCCGGGAGGCGCCAGGGAGCGGTTGACGTCGGGCGAGACGACCTCCACTCCGTGACGCCGGGCATCGGCGACCAGGGTGTGCGGGGCGTAGAAGCCCATGGGCTGCGCCCTCAGCAGCGCGGCGGTGAACGCGGCGGGGTAGTGCAGGCGGAGCCAGGCGCTCGCGTAGACCAGCAGGGCGAAGCTGATCGCATGGCTCTCGGCGAAGCCGAAGTTCGCGAAGGCTTGGATCCGGAGGTAGATGTCGTCCGCGACCTCGCCCGTGATGCCGTTGCGGGCCATCCCCTGGTAGAGCCGCTCGCGGAGGGTCTCGATCTTCTCGGTCCCGCGCTTGGACCCCATCGCCCGGCGCAGCAGGTCGGCGTCCTCCGCGTTGCAGTCGCCGACGGCCACGGCCACCTGCATGAGCTGCTCCTGGAAGAGCGGCACGCCGAGGGTGCGCTTGAGCGGCGTCACGAGGAGGGGGTGCTGGTACGTCACCGGCTCCTCGCCGAGCTTGCGGCGGATGTAGGGGTGGACCGCACCGCCCTGGATGGGGCCGGGGCGGATGAGCGCGACCTCGATCACCAGATCGTAGAAGCGGCGCGGCTGCAGCCGGGGGAGGGTGCCCATCTGCGCCCGGCTCTCGACCTGGAACACCCCGATCGAATCGGCGCGGCAGAGCTGGTCGTAGACGCCCTTCTCCTCCCGGGGGAGGGTGGAGAGGTCCCACTTCTCGCCGACGTGCTCGGCGACGAGGTCGAACGTGTACTGCAGGGCGGCGAGCATCCCGAGCCCGAGGAGGTCGAACTTGACCAGGCCCATCCAGGCGCAGTCGTCCTTGTCCCACTGCAGGACGGTGCGGTCCTCCATCCGGGCGGGCTCGATCGGGCAGACCTCGCCCACGGGCCGGTCGGTCAGCACCATGCCGCCGGAGTGGATGCCCAGGTGCCGGGGCGTGCCCAGCACCCGGGTGGTCAGGGCGACCACGTCCTCGGGGATGTCGTGGTCGGTGCTCTCGGTGACGGACCCCCACCGCTCGACCTGCTTCGACCAGCCGTCCTGCTGCCCGGCGCTGTATCCGAGGGCCTTGGCCATGTCGCGCACGGCGAACTTGGGCCGGTAGGTGATGACGTTGGCGACCTGGGCCGCGTTAGACGTCCGTACTTCCGGTAGACGTACTGGATCACCTCCTCGCGCCGCTCCGAGTCGAAGTCGACGTCGATGTCGGGCTCCTCTTCGCGGATGCTGGAGA